>JBFIHP010000209.1:0-6170 GCA_041601735.1 Planctomycetota bacterium
GGTTGCCGCGGGCTTGGCACTCTATGCCGTGGCAATACTAGAACAGCGTGCAACGAGAAAGGAGACAAAGGAAGCGGGCCCGTCCTTAGTCGAAACCGTGGATGCAATTCGCCTTCTCCTTGAGGCGCCTGCCGAGGGTATGCTCGCCCATCCAGCCGACGATCAGGACGGTGTTGCGCTCGTCCTCGATGCCGTGCTTGAGGTGATGCAGGATGCGGCCCGACTCGCACATGCCCGAGGCCGAGATCACGATCATCGGTCCCTTCGCCTCGTTGATGGCCTTCGACTCCTCGACCGACTCCGTGTAGCGGATGTAGTCGAAGCGACGGCCGTCGGGATCGGCGAGGAAACTCGTCGTGTCCTCGTCGAAGCACTCGGGATGGTCCATGTAGACCCGGGTCGCGCGCAGCGAGAGCGGGCTGTCGATGAAGACCGGCAATCTCGGCAGGCGACCGGCGGTGACCAGCTCGTGGAGGTAGTAGACGATGTTCTGGGTCCGGCCGACCGAGAAGGCCGGGATGATCAGCCTGCCTGCCGAATCGATGACCTCGCGCACGACCTTCTCGAGCTGTCCCGGCATGTCGCCCGTGGGATCGTGGATGCGGCCGCCGTAGGTGCTCTCGGTGAGCAGCCAGTCGCATTCGGGGTAGGGCTCGGGGTCGCGCAGGATGGGCATGCCCCGACGACCGCGGTCGCCGCTGAAGAGGACACGCATGGTCGCGCCCGAAGGCCGATCGATGCTCACCAGCGCCGCCCCGGCGCCGAGGATGTGCCCCTGATCGGTCATGGACATGCGGATCCCGGGGCCGATCTCGACCTCCTCGTGGTAGGCGATGCCGTGGAAATGGCTGTCCACGGCCTCGGCGTCGAGGGCCGTGTAGAGGGGCTCGATCGGCTCCCCGTTCGGCTTGCCGCCGTTCTTCCGCCGGGCCTCACGGACCAGCTGCTTGTTGAGGTGATCGGCGTCCTTCTCCTGGATGTGGCCGCTGTCTCGGAGGAGGATCTTGGCCAGGTCCCGGGTCGCGCGGGTGCAGTAGATGTGCCCCGTGAAGCCGTTCCGGACCAGGATCGGCAGGGCGCCGGAATGGTCGATGTGGGCGTGGGTCAGGACCACGTTGTGGATTCCGGCGGCGTCGATCGGAAACACGAGATTGCGCTCTCGGGCCTCTCGCCGGCGCCCCTGGAACAGGCCGCAATCGACGAGGATTCTCGTGCCATCGACATCGAGCAGGTGGCGGGACCCGGTCACGCCTTCCGCCGCTCCCAGGAAGCTGATCGTCACGGTCATGTGAGGATTATGGCTCTCGAGGGTCTCCGGTCAATCGCGGCCCGTTCCCAGATGGCGCTTCATGTGGATAATACGCAGGCGCGCCGAAACCCTCGTCCGGGCGGGCGCGAAGGAGACGATCGTGACAGCCGAGACGACCTGGCAGGGACTCCTGGATGCGAACCGCGAGCGCTGGCTCGAAGAGCTGCCCGAATTCCGGGCCAGGCTCTTCGACGCCAAGGTGCGCTTCGGTGACCGACCGCTGCTGAACCACCTCAGACCCAAGTTCCTGACCCGCGCGCAGTATCAGGACCTGAAGAAGGTGGCCGAGGCCGTGCTCGAGGGCATCATGCAGGCGAAGGATCGCCTGATGGAGGACCCCGAGCTGCTCGCGATGCTGAATCTCACCGAGACCGAACGCGAATTCGTCGCGATCGATCCCGGCTATCATCACATCGCGCCCTGCGTGCGTCTGGACTCCTTCATCACCGCCGACGGCCCCCAGTTCGTCGAGTTGAACGGGGAGTGCCCGGCCGGTCCCGGCTACGGCGAGGTGATGGCGGACATCGTCGCCGAGCATCCCCTCGCGCGGCTCTTCGCCGAGCAGACCCCGATGCACTTCGAGCGCACGCTCCAGCCGCTCCTCGACACCCTGCTCGCCTGCTATGCGGAGTGGGGCGGACGGGGCACCCCGAACATCGCGATCGTCGATTACGACGACGTGCCGACCCGCTTCGAGTTCGAGATCTGCAAGGAGTACTTCGAGAAGCAGGGTTATCCGACCGTGGTCTGCGATCCGCGCCACCTCGAATACGACGGCGAGGTCCTCACGATCGAGGGCCAACGGATCGATCTCATCTACAAGCGCGTCCTGATGAAGGAGTTCATCGATCGCTTCGACGAGGTCGAGAAGATGTTCCGGGCCTATCGCGATCGGCGCATCTGCATGGTCAATCCCTTCCGGTCGAAGCTGGTGCACAAGAAGGCGATCTTCGCCGTTCTCACCTCGGACGACCGCGAGGCCTGGCTCGACGCGGATCTGGCCCGCCTGATCGATCGCGCCGTGCCCTGGACCCGCAACGTCCGCGAGGGCAAGACGATGAAGGGCGGGGAGGAGATCGACCTCCTGCCCTTCCTCGAGGCCAATCGCGAGACCTTCGTCCTGAAGCCGAACGACGACTACGGCGGCAAGGGCATCCTGATCGGCTGGGAGACCTCCGCCGCCGACTGGAAGGCCGCGCTCGAGCGCGTGATCGATGAGGACTACGTCGCGCAGGAGCGTCTCTACATGCTCGCCGAGGACTTCCCGGCGATGGCTCGTGGACTCCAGAACGAGAGCCTCTTCGTCGATCTCGACCCCTACATGTATCTAGGCAAGATGCACGGCGCGTTGACGCGTCTCGGCGCCGGGAGTCTCTGCAACGTGACCTCCGGCGGCGGCCAGGTGCCTCTGTTCATCGTCCCCTGACGGTAGCGACGGCGTCCCGGGAGGCGCCCCCAACATGGCCGATCTGACCATTGGCGTCGAAGAAGAGCTCATGCTCATCGACCCGACGACCCTCGAACTCTCGAACAAGACGGACTCCTTCCACGTCGAGGCCGAGAAGACCCACGGGGAGAACCTGAAGGCCGAGTTCCATTCGGCCTGCATCGAGATCGTGACCGACGTCTGCGCCGACATCGATCAGCTCGGCAGCGAGCTGCGCAAGATGCGGCGCAGCGTGCTCGACCTCGCGACGAAGCACGACGTCCTGATCGGCGCCGCCGGGACCCACCCGACGACGCACTGGAAGGCCGTCAACCTGACGGTCGGCAAGCGCTACTCGCAGATCCTCGACCGCATGCAGGATCTCGCCCGCGCCAACCTCATCTACGGCCTGCACTGCCACGTGGGCATCGAGGACCCCGAGGCGCGCATCCACGTGATGAACGCAGCCCGCTACTTCCTGCCGCATCTGCTCGCCCTGGCCTGCTCCAGTCCCTTCTGGCAGGGCGGCAGCACCGGTCACCGGTCGATCCGGACGCACATCTTCCGCCGCTTCCCCAGGACCGGCGTGCCCGACTACTTCGGCAGCCACGAGGAGTACACGCGCTTCGTCAACCTGCTGGTCAAGACCGGCTGCATCGACAACGCCAAGATGATCTACTGGGACATCCGTCCCCATCCCTTCTATCCGACCGTCGAGTTCCGCATCTTCGACACGCCGAGCCGGGTCGACGAGACCGTCGCGATCGTCTCGGTGCTGCAGGCCATCGTCCGCAAGCTCCTCCTGCTCTACCAGAACAACCTCGGCCATCGGCTCTACCGGCGCGCCTTGATCGCCGAGAACGTGTATCGCGCCGCTCGCTGGGGTCTCGACGGCAGCCTGATCGATTTCCAGAAGGCGAAGGAGGTTCCGACCCGCGTCGCCATCCGCGAACTCTGCGAGTTCCTGCGCGAGGACATGGATGCGCTGGGTTCCCTCGATCAGCTCGACGTGATCTATCGCATCCTGGAGGAGGGCAATTCGGCGGTGCGCCAGCTCAAGCGCTTCGAGGAGAGCGGCGACATGAAGACCGTCGTACGGGGCATCATCGACGATACGAAGATCGGCCTCGACTGAGCCCCCGACCCGGAGTCGGCGGCGCTGCCGCGGCCGCTCCCGGGGCTCGGGACCCTGGCCGCGAGCCCGCGGTCGATCAGAGGATGATCGAGCCGATCCGTCCGTCCGGGCCCGGCTGCTTGGGCACGACCACGATTCCCGAGTCGGAGACGAAGAAGCGCTCGCGATCACGCACGGGGTCGAAGCCGATCTCCTCGCCGGGCGGCACGCGGACGTTCTTGTCGATGATCACCCCCTTCAGCCGGGCGCCCTCGCCGATGTCGACGTTGTCCATGAGGATGGAGTCGGTCACCTCGGAGTAGGAATGCACGTGGACGTGTCGGCCCAACACCGACCCGCTCACCTTGCCGCCCGAGACGATCGAGCCCTCGCAGATCAAGGACTCCACCGCCTCGCCCCGGCGGCCCTGTTCGTCGTGGACGAACTTCGCCGGCGGGAGTTCTCGCGCCGCGGTGCCGATGGGCCAGAGGTCGTTGTAGAGGTTGAAGGCCGGGACCACGTCGCGAAGGTCGAGCGTGGCCTCGTAGTAGGACTCGATCGTGCCGACGTCGCGCCAGTAGGTGTTGCGGCCGGCGCCGTCGCCCGGAATCACGTTGTTCTCGAAGTTGTAGCAGTAGATCCGCGCCCCCTGCTTCAGGAGGCGGGGGAGGATGTCCTTGCCGAAGTCGTGACTCGAGTCCTCGAGCGTGGCGTCCTCCTCGAGCGCGTCCGTCAGGGTGCGGGTCATGAAGACGTAGTTGCCCATGCTGGCCAGCGCCCGGGTCGGATCGCTCGGCATGGGGGAGGGCTTGGCCGGCTTCTCCTCGAACTCGAGGATGCGACCGTCTTCGTCCACCTTCATCACTCCGAAGGAGGAGGCCTGGGCCAGCGGCACGGTGATCCCCGCGATGGTCACGTCGGCGTCCATTTCGTCGTGGAAGGCGATCATCTGCGAGATGTCCATCTTGTAGATGTGATCGCCGCCGAAGACCGCGACGACGTGCGGCCGGCTCTCGCGGATGAGATTGAGGTTCTGGAAGATCGCGTCGCCGGTGCCGGAGTACCAGTGCTCGCCGGTCTGCATCTGGGCGGGGACCGGGATGATGAAGTGGTTCTTCAGGAGCGAGATGTTGCCCCAACCCCGCTGGAGATGTTCGCTCAGACTCTGCGACTTGAACTGGGTGAGCACGTAGATCGAGAAGATCCCCGAGTTCATGAAGTTCGAGAGCACGAAGTCGATGATGCGATACTTGCCGCCGAAGGGCACCGCCGGCTTGGCGCGGTCGCGGGTGAGGGGGTAGAGCCGCGTGCCCTTGCCGCCCGCCATGATCATGCCGAGAACGCGCTTGCGCATGGGAGTCTCCTGATTCGCTGACCCGATCATAGCCGCGCCGCGTCCCCCGTCCACCGAACCGCTAGGCGTCAGACTCGAATCCGCCGCTGGCCGGCGGTTCCGGGTCTGACGCCTTCAGGCGTCGGCGTAGTCGAGGAGGGTGTCGAGCAACTCGGCGTGGCTCCAGGCGAGGGGCTGCACGGAGACGCTTCGGCCCGTGAGAGGGTGGACCTGTTCGGGCAGCGCGCCGGAGGGGGCGGCGAGTTCGAGGACGCTATCGATCAGCTCGCGACAGCCCGCGCGATCGCCGCGGCGCAGACGCCAGCGCGCCAGCCAGAGCGTGGAGATGAGCCAGGGGTTGCCCGGCACCCGGGCCGGATCGAGGGCGCGACGATGGTAATGGTCGTCGTCGTAGCGGGCGACGCCGACCACGGCGCCGCGGAGGAGGAGCTTCTCCTCGATCGCCGCCATCGTGCTCTCGACCTCCGCCTCGAGCCCGCCCTCCAGCTCGAAGAGGAAGAGCGCTGCCAGCGAGGAGTCGATCGTCATGTCGAGGACGAAGTCGCCGTTCGCTCCGGTCTCGCCGCGGCGCGCGAAGCGACCCAGGCTCTCGTGATAGAGACCCTGGCGGAGCCCCCGGTGCATCGCCCGCGCAGCCTCTTCCCAGTCGGCGCGGACCTCGCCGAGCGCGGCTCCCGCCGCGGCCGCCGCGCGCAGGGCGGCGATCGTGGCGCAGACCGTGAAGGTGTGGACGCCGAAGCGCTCCTCCCAGAGGTCGTGCGAGGGCAGGGGCAGATGGCTGCGCGGGTCGCGATAGCGCAGCAGGAATTCGGTCGCGGGGACGAGGAGATCGTCGAAGAGGGCGCGAGGTCCGCCTCGGCTCACGCGAGTCGCGGCCGCCAGCACGACGAGGGCGGTCTCGTCGCTCTGGATGGGGCGCAGCTCCGGGTCCGGCCGGCGCGGGTGCCAGCTCGAGGCCGGCGTTCCA
>JBFIHP010000210.1:0-6161 GCA_041601735.1 Planctomycetota bacterium
GCCGCGAGCGGCGGGATCGACGAGCGCGAGGAAGCGCGTCGAGAGCTCCGACCAGTCCAGCCGACCGTCGAGGCGCAGCTTCTCGAGTCCGCCGCCCTGGCTCCAGTCCACCGAGCCCTTGAGGTCGCAGCCCGCGGCCCGCAGCTCGGTCAGTTCGAGGTCGGCGGCCTTGTTGACGGCATCGAGGGTCCCCTTGGCGCGGAGACGGACGTTGCCGGCGTCGATGGGCCTCGCGTCGAGAGCCGCGCTCTTCGTGACCAGACCGGTCAGGTCGAGCGCGAGATCGAGCGAGTCGTCCTGCAGGCCCCGTTGCAGCGCTACGAGGGCCTTGCCGAAGTCGATGCGCGCGCCCGAGGCGGCTACGTAATGGCCCTGCTTCAGGCTGAGATCGACCTTCTCGCGACCACCGCTCCGCACGAGGCTGCCCCCGGCGTCGATGGTGAGCGCCTTGTCCTTCAGCCGCAGGGTCTTCAGGTCGAAGCCCGCGGTCGTCAGGGTCGTGTCGAGCGCGATGTCGGTCTTGCCGAGGTGATCGGCCGCGAAGAAGGGGGCCAGAAGCTGATCGAGTGCGGCCCAACCGGTGAGGGTCACGCGACCGCTGCGACCGAAGGCCGCCACCGGATCGGCCGCGAGCGCCGTCTCGGCCCGCAGATCGAAGAGCGAGCTGGAAGCGGCCATCTTCATCGGGCTGTCGGCGCCGCGGTCGATGTCGCCGAGGCTGAAACCGATCCTCGTCCGGCCGGGCCGAAGCGTCTTGTCGCCGAGCGGACCGCCGCCCATGACGAGGGAATCGATCACCAGATCGATCTCCGCCGATTCCGTGCCGGCCGTGCTCGCCACACGCGCAGCGAGGTCGGCCCGCCCCTTCAGCTCCATGGGCATCATGCCGCCGAGGAGCGCCGCGAGACGATCGAGATCGAGCGAACCCACGAGCGGGCTCTCCTTCTTGCCGAAGTTCACGATCTTCCGATCGCTGCCGCGGTAGCGCAGGCCCTCGAGCTTCAGCTTCGCGAAGCTGGAATCGAGATCGATGCGGTTGAGGTCGTAGGTCTCGCCGGCGAGGGTCAGATCGTGGCCGAGGGTCATCGTCTCGTTGCGAATCTCCGGGGCGCCCGGAGCGAGATCGCGAGCCGAGAGACCCTCGACGAGATGCTGACCCCTGAGACGCATGCTGTCGCCGTCACGCGTGACATTGCCGTTCAGCTTGAGCTTGCCCTCCAGACCCGGCAGGCCCTCGAAGAGCGCGACCAGGGGGGCGAGATCGACGTCGCCCTTCAGCGCGATGCCGCTGCTGCCGCCGCTCCTGAGCTCACCGGACAGATCCACCCGTCCCGAAGGCAGCTGGACCCGTCCCGCCTCGACGCGGATGACCTCGGCGGAGGGCATCACGAGCTTGCAGACCAGCTCGACGATGTCGAGGGTCGCGACCTGCCGCGGCAGGCCGTCCACGGCGATCCGGGCGAGCTGCAGATCGAAGTTCCCGCCCAGGCCGGCACTGCCGTAGGCCAGGTCGTTCTGGACCTCTCCGGTCGCGAGCCGGATCGATCGGCCGTTCTGGCGCGCGGCGAGATCGTCGACGAGGACCCGGC
This sequence comes from Planctomycetota bacterium, assembly GCA_041601735.1. Classification (GTDB taxonomy): domain Bacteria; phylum Planctomycetota; family DRQF01; genus JACKGY01. The sequence continues at coordinate 1,590 of JBFIHP010000210.1, forward strand.
CCTTGAGGTCGAGCGCTCCCGCCGCCCAGTTGAAGTCCTGGGCGACATCGACGATGCCCCGATCGATCTTCACGAGTTCCGCGAAACCGCCCGCGAACCGCGCGAGGTCGGCCTTCGGCAGGCTGACCTTGCCGGTGACGCGCATGGCATCCGTGGCCAGGAGCTTCTTGTCGGCGAAGAAGGCCGCCTCGAGCTCAGCGGCGAGCCCCTCCGGACCCGCGAGCTTGGCCGAGAACAGATCGTCCCTCGAGGCCCGGAAGTCGAGCGTCATCCCGCGGAACTCGATCGGGGCACCGAGGGCGACGTCGTCGTAGACGACCCTGAGGTCGCTGACGAGTCCCGCCAGGCGGAACTCGGGCAGCCCCGCGTCGTCGCCGCCCTTCTTCTCGTCCCCGGTCGAGGGCTTCATCACGCTCTTCCAGTCGATGCCCTTCTCGTCGCGACGGACGCGCAGCGTCACGCCGTCGAGGGCGACGTCCTCGACGAGGAAGCGACCCGAGAGCGCGGCGAGGATGTCGGGCGAAGCCCGGACCTCATCGACTTCGAGGGCCGGCTCGTCACGGCCGGCGCGGACGAGACGGACTCCCCCCATGTCGATGCCGCTGGTCCAGCCGAAGGAGAAGTCGGCGACCTCGAGGCTGCCGTCGAGCCGCTTGTTGGCCTGCGCCACGATCGAGTCGCGGATGAAGCCGGAGAACAGCATCGGAGCCAGTGCCACGAGGAGCACGAGCAGGAGGATCAGGAGGATGAGGAACTTCAGCAATCGCTTCAGCAGCGAGGGTTTCGGTCCGGTCGCCATGGTGTCGTCCTCGTCCGGCCACGGGGGCCGCTCACGGGCCCGGCGGAGTCCCTCGAGGGGCCTCCCTGCCGGCGCCGGTCATGGGTGAATGCGTAGGGGCGCGAGGGCGCGAGGGCTCGCGCGACCACCTGAGGATACGTCCCCGTGACGGGCTGACGACAGGATCGCCGGATTTTCCTCCGCGGCCCGGTCTTTGCTATGAAGATCCCGTACCAGGAGTCCGCCTGAAGGAGACGAGACCATGCCTCTCCACCGAATCTGCGAGCGAGACGTCGATGTGGCCAAGCCCGCGGAGACGGTCGCGGCCGTGGCCACCCGTATGCACCAGCGCAACGTCGGCTGCCTCGTCGTCGTGAACGCAAATGAGGAACCCGTCGGCATCGTGACCGACCGCGACCTCGTCGTACGCGTGCTCGCTCGCGGCCTGAATGCCGCGACCGTCCCGGTCGAAGAGGTCATGACCGCGGAGGTGGCCACCATCGAGGTCGGCGCCAGCATCGACGGCGTCCTCGAGGTCATGCGCGCGAACGGTGTCCGCCGCCTGCCCGTCGTCGACGGCGGCGGGAAACTCGCCGGGGTCGTGAGCATCGACGACATCCTGGTGCTCCATGCCGATCAGATGGTCGCCCTCGGCAACGTGATCGAGGGTGAAGGGCCGCGGAGCATCGCGCGGAACTGAGGGCCGGCCGGCCCCTTCGATCCATCATCGGGGCCCGGCGCTTCTGTCGCATCGACCGTCCCGTCGTATAATCCCGGTCCGGCGCAGGATGCCGCGGCGACCAGGACCAGGATCACCTCATGAGCGAACACGAGCAGCCGAGACCGCACCTTCCGGACCACGAGACCGGAAGCGAGGAGGCGACTGACGCGCCCGCCGTCGAGGACTGGTCCGATTGCCCCATCGACCTCGAGATCGACTACGACGCCCGCGTCAACTTCGCGATGCAGCAGAACGACGTGCCGGTCCTGAAGCGGCTCAGGCTCGTCAACCGGAGCGGCGAGGAGATCGTCGATCTGAAGGTCGGCATCCGGATCGCCGGCGACTTCTCCGAACTCAGCCTGCTGCGGATCGACCGGCTCGCGCCGGGCGGGGAGTTCCTGCTCGAGCGACTCGACCTCGATCTCGATCCGCGCGCCCTGGCCGCGCGCCGCGAGCGGGAGAAGACGCGGCTCGAGATGACGATCGAGAGCGGCAACCGCCGGACGATGCGCCACCGACCGATCGAGATCCTCGCCTTCAACGAATGGGGCGGCGTCTCCTCGCTTCCCGAGATCATCGCGGCCTTCATCCAGCCGAATCACCCCGCCATCGACGGCATCCTCGCCCAGGCCAGGAAGATCGAAGGCGAGCGCAGCGGCGCCACCGGATTGCAGGGCTACCAGAGCGGCTCGACCGAGCGCGCGATCGCCGAGATCGCGGCGATCTACGCCGCCGTCCGCGGCCTGGAGATCGCCTACGTCGGCGTACCGGCCAGCTTCGAGGACGAGGGCCAAAAGGTCCGCCTCGCCGATTCGGTGCTCGAGAATCGCCTCGGCAACTGCCTCGACCTCAGCCTCCTCATCGCCTCCGCCTTCGAGCAGGCCGGCTTCAACCCCCTGATCGTGCTCGTGAAGGGCCATGCCTTCGTCGGCGCCTGGACCACCGAGACGAGCTTCGCCGAGCCCGCCCTGGACGATGCCGCGCGCCTGCGCAAGCGTGTCGATCTCGGCGATGTCGTGGTGATCGAGGCCACCTCGGTCACGCAGGGTGCGGGCTTCGAGCAGGCCGCCGCCGAGGCCCGGCGGCGCCTCGACGACGACGCGCAGTTCGGCATGGCGATCGACGTGGCCTGCGCGAGGCGCCTGAAGATCCGTCCGCTTCCCGCCCGAAGCGACGGCCGGGGCCGCGAGGACGAGTTGCGTTCGACCCTGGTCATGGATCTGGCCGGGACCCGCGACCTCGACGCGACGGCGGTCATCCGGAGCGACGAGCTCGAAGCGCCGCCGGTGACGGGCGACGAACCCGAGGTCGATGTCCCGCCCGGGCCGACGCCCCGGCGCGAGACGCGCCTCGACCGCTGGAAGCGGCGCCTGCTCGACCTCTCGCTGCGCAATCGCCTGCTCAACTTCCGCCCGACGCGGAAGACCCTCGCGCTCGCCGTGCCCGATCCGGCCGCGCTCGAGGATCGCCTCGCCGAGGGCGGCGAGTTCGGCATCCTGCCCCGGGCGCCGCTCGCCGATGACGCGAGCCCCCGCGACCTCGCGGCGATGAGCGAGCGGACGCGGGAAGACGCCCTGCGCTCCTTTCATCGCGAGGAGATGCTGGCGGGCCGCTTGCACGCGCCGGTCACGCCCGAAGACCTCGAACGGCGCCTGGTCGAGATCCACCGCGCGGCGCGCACCGACCTCGAGGAGACCGGCTCCAACACGCTCCATCTCGCCCTCGGCTTCCTGTCCTGGTTCGAGACCGAGAATGGCGACCAGGAGCGCCGCGCACCCCTCCTCATGCTGCCGGTCGAGCTGACGCGGCGCTCGGCGCGAGCCGAGTTCCGGCTCCGACTCGCGGAGGACGAGCCGCGGATCAACGTCACCCTGCTGGAGAAGCTCCGTCGCGATCACGACATCGAGGTCGCGGGGCTCGACGAGCTCCCGACCGACGAATCCGGACTCGACATCACCGCCCTCTTCCGTCGTTTCCGCGAGGCCATCGTCGACATGCCGCGCTGGGATCTGGTCGAGGACGCGGCCCTGGGGCTCTTCTCCTTCAACAAGTTCCTGATGTGGCAGGACCTCGAGGTCCACGCCGGCACCCTGAGGGAGAGCCCGGTCGTCCGCCACCTCATCGACGAACCCGGGGCCCCCTTCGAGGCCGAAGCCGAGTACCCCGAGAGCACGGAACTCGACCGCATCTGGCCCGCAGCCGACGCCTTCTGCCCGCTCGACGCCGACTCCTCGCAGCTCGCCGCCGTCCTCGCGGCGACGTCGGGGCGCAGCTTCGTGCTCCAGGGACCGCCCGGCACGGGCAAGTCGCAGACGATCACCAACCTGATCGCGCAGGCGCTCGCCGCGGGCAAGCGGGTCCTCTTCGTCGCCGAGAAGATGGCGGCCCTGAACGTCGTCCACTCGCGGCTGGCACGCGTCGGGCTCGACGGCGCCTGCCTCGAGATCCACTCCAACAAGAGCTCGAAGCGTCACGTGCTCGAGCAGCTCCGGGTCGCGATCGAGGCGCCGACGCCCGCGGCGCCGACCGACTGGGACCGGACGGCCGCCGATCTCGATCGCCATCGCCGGGAGCTCAACGCCTACGTCGAGGCCGTCCACGAGCGTCACCCGCCGGGGATCTCGATCTTCGAGGCGACGGCGCGGTTGCTCGCGATGAAGGAGACGCCCCGCGTCGAACTCGGGATCGCGAAACCCGAGGAGGTCGAGCTGGAGGGCTGGCGCGCCCTCCGCGAGTCCGCGGAGCGACTCGGAGTCGCGGCGGCCGAGCTGGGGCCTCCGGGGGAGCACGCCCTCAACGGCATCGAGCGCGGTGACTGGACGCCGCAGCTGGAAGCCGAGATCGAGGGGAGCCTCCGGGCCCTCGACCAGGCGGCCGCCGAGTGGCGCGAGAGCCTCGCGGCCTGCCGCGAACTCCTCGGCCTCGAGGGCGGCGGCGAGGAACTCGGTCGGGCCGAGATCGAGGCTCTCGCGGAGGCGGCCCGGCTTCTTCTCGGCGCTCCGGGCGTCGAGACGAGACTCCTCACCGACCCCGGCTTCAAGGAGATCGAGGGCCGGCTGCGCGAGTCGATCGC
>JBFIHP010000211.1:0-6120 GCA_041601735.1 Planctomycetota bacterium
CTCTGGGAGCTGATCGCGCTGCCGGACAACGTCCCGATCCTGTTGATGCTGATCCTCCTGATCTTCTACCTCTGGCTCGCCTTCCGGCAGGCCCGGGCGAACGACAAGCTGATCACCCAGCTCGAGAACGATCCGGAGCTCGCCAAGACGCACCACCGGAAGTTCCAGCCCTGGCATCCGACCTGGGACAAGACCGTCAGCGTCTGGCCGCATCTGCTGAAGCGCGAGTTCCTCGCCGCGATCATCGTGACGGCCTTCCTGATCGTCTGGTCGGTCTTCCTCGACGCCCCGCTCGAGGACCCGGCCAATCCGACGCTCACCATGAACCCGTCGAAGGCGCCCTGGTACTTCCTCGGCTTGCAGGAGATCCTGGTCTACTTCGATCCCTGGATCGCCGGCGTCGTCCTGCCCTTCCTGATCGTCGGCGGCCTGATGGCGATTCCCTACATCGACGTCAATCCGCTCGGCAACGGCTACTACACCTGGAAGCAGCGCAAGTTCGCGATCACCGTCTTCATGTTCGGCTTCCTCGTCCTCTGGGTCGCCCTCGTCATCCTGGGCACCTTCATGCGCGGCCCCGGCTGGATGTTCTTCTATCCGGGCGAGACCTGGGACCACCTGAAGGTGGTCTACGAGACCAACCGCGACCTGCACGAGATCTTCGGCATCACCGGCGACGCCGGGAAGATGATCTTCGGCGGCGCCGTCTGCGCGGCCTTCTGCGCCGTCGCCGCCGGCGGTTTCCACGTCCTGTTCAAGAAATCCTCGATGTACGCCCGGATGAGCATCCTGCAGTACGCGCACCTGCAGCTGTTCATGGTCACCATGCTGGCCCTGCCGGTGAAGATGATCCTGCGCCTGGCCTTCAACGTGAAGTACGTCTGGGTCACCCCCTGGTTCAACATCTGAACCCGGATGCCGATATCGGCGGCCCGTCCCTCGCGACGCCCGCCCGGATGCGAACGAATCGCCGCGCCGACCAGTCGGCGCGGACCATGGAAGGAGCGATAGATGGCTGAGAAGCAGCCCGTCCCCAAGGACCCGATCCAGACCCGTTCACTCAGTCTGCCGATCTTCGTCGCCACGGCCGTGCTCATGGCCTCCGTGGCGCTGGCGGGCTACGACGAGTTCTTCGGACGACGCCCCTACAAGGACTTCCAGAAGAACTTCCAGACGGTCTACCTGAACTATCTCGAGGTCCTGAAGCCCGAGCAGGAAGCGCGGCTCGCGACGCTCCTCGAGGACCCGGAGTTCAAGGACCTCGAGGCCGAGCGTGACGCCGCGCAGGCGGCCCTCGACGCGGGGCTGCCCGCGCTCAACGAGGAGATCGACGCCCTCACGGCCGATATCGCCGCCGTCCAGGGTGCGATGAAGGACCCGAAGGCCCAGCTCTCGGCCCTGCGCTACAAGCTCGAGGTGGCCGACGAGGGCGAGGGCGCCCCGATCGAGGAGACCATCGCCGAGATCAAGGCGCAGTCACTGCCGGTCGCCCTCGTCCACGGCGGCGAGCGGACCGAGCAGCTCGACTACCGCCAGCTCGAGGCCGCCTTCGCCCGTCTGTCGAAGGAGAAGGCCGCGGTCGAGAAGCGCCGCGCCATCCTGGCCAAGCCGGCCAGCGAGGCGCAGAAGAAGATGTCGGCCTTCATCGACAAGAACCTTCAGGGGCCGCACCCGGACAACGTCGATAAGCTCCTGGTCAAGGCCAACGACGGCCTCCTCGGCTCCGAGGGCAAGGGGCTGAACGACATCCTCCAGATCCACATCGGCGAGTTCGACTGGGTCGATCGCTGCGAGAGCTGCCACGCCGGCACCCGCGAGCCGGTGGACATGCGTCCCTGGGACATCAACGCGACCACGCCCGGCGACGAGCCGGTCGAGCACGCGATGGTCTACGCCAGCCATCCGAGCAAGGACCTGCTGAAGATCCATGATCCGTCCACCTTCGGCTGCAGCATGTGCCACAACGGCAACGGCCGTTCGGTCACCAGTCCGAAGCTCGCGCACGGCAAGAACAAGCACTGGCTCTTCCCGCTCTTCGACCGCAATCCGCACGAGGTCGACGAGGAGATGGGCAGCTACGAGTCCGGTTGCGTCCAGTGCCATCTGAACGATCTCCGGCTGGAGTACCGGCCGAGCGATCACGTGGCCCTGGACGAGTCGGGCGAGGCCGTCCGCGACGCCGAGGGTGCGCTGATCACCAAGCCCCGCAAGTCCTCCTTCAACGAGGGCCGCTGGCTCTTCTACCACCGCGGCTGCTGGGGCTGCCATCGCTACGAGGGCATCGACACGCAGCCGGAGGAGATCCAGAAGATCAAGAACGAGCGGATGACCATCGAGGAGGAGATCGAGCGCAAGAACATCGTGCGCGGTCTCTCCATGGATCCGGTCGAGAAGGCCCGCTTCGACATGGAGATCTCCAACATGCGCACCCGCGCCGACGAGCTGGCCTTCCGCCAGGGAGATCTCGCCAAGGAGCGGCAGCGCGTCGGCCCGAACCTCAAGAACATCCGGGCCAAGGTGAATCCCGAGTGGCTGCTGCCCTGGCTGCTCGAGCCGACCGCCTTCCGGCCGGACACGAAGATGCCGAGCTTCTTCGAGAACGTGCCGGACCTGGCCGAGGACCACGCGACCAAGATCGCGGCCTACCTGTGGCAGAACGCCGGCGATCGACCCGACGTGACCCCGCAGCCCGCGGGCGACGCGACCCGCGGCGCGGAGCTCTTCAAGACCCGGGGCTGCCTGGCCTGCCACACGGTCCAGGACGGCGAGGAGATGATCGGCGACGGCTTCGCGGCTGACCTCTCGCACGTGGGCGAGAAGGCGGACTATGACTTCCTGGTCCGCTGGATCCAGGAGCCGGACAGCGGCGTCATGCCGAACCTCAGGCTCTCGCCGGAGGACTCGCGCGACATCGCCAGCTGGCTGATGACGAAGAAGCGTCCGGAGCAGACCTACCCGGCCGCCCCCAATCTCGACGACCCGGCGCTCGCCGCCGAGGGCGAGCGACTCATCCGTCACTACGGCTGTGCCGGCTGCCACGAGATCAAGGGCATGGAGAACGACGGCCGCATCGGCACCGAGCTGACGGCCGAGGGTTCGAAGCCGAAGGAGCGTCTCGATTTCGGCCGCCTCGAGCACGGCTTCAAGAGGGCCGGCAAGTACACCCACAAGGACTTCTTCGAGGAGAAGCTCCGCTACCCCGGCGTCTTCGGGCGCGGCAAGGTCTACGAGCTCGAGGACGGCACCGACCGTCTGAAGATGCCGAACTTCCGCCTCGATGAGACGGAGATCTCGGCGCTCACGACGATCCTGCTCGGCAGCATCGAGTCGCAGATCCCGCAGGAGTTCCGCTTCAACCCCGACGAGCGCCAGAAGGCGATCCAGGACGGTTGGTGGGTGATCAAGAAGTACAACTGCGTGGGCTGCCATCAGGTCGAACCCTACGAGCAGCCCGTGCTCTGGAGCCTCGACCAGTACGTCGGCACCGACGATCAGGGCGCGAAGAAGTCCGACCTCCGACCGCCCTCCCTGGTCGGCATCGGCTTCCGCACCAACCCGAAGTGGCTGGCCGAGTTCCTGCGCAACCCCGCGCAGAGCCGCGAGACGGTCTACGGCAACGGTCTGCGCTCCTACCTCGCCGTCCGGATGCCGACCTTCCGGATGAGCGAGCGCGAGATCCAGACCCTCGTCCGTTTCTTCGGCGCGCTCGACTCGCAGCCGGTGCCCTACGTGGAACCGGAGCTCGAGCCCCTCACGCCGCAGGAGAAGCTCATGGCGCGGGCCCTCTTCAAGGAGGTGAAGTGCGTGAACTGCCACGCGATCGGCGACCCCGAGCGCGATGCCAAGATGAACGCGCCGAACCTCGTCTGGTCGGACCGCAAGCTGAAGCCCGAGTGGACCAACCGCTGGCTCGCCGATCCGGCCGCGATGCTCCCCGGCACCAACATGCCGTCGAACTTCGTGAACGAGTACGAGATCAAGCTGAAGGACGGCCGCACGATCCTCGGCATCGACCTCAACGTCCGGAAGGGCAAGGGCCGCATCTCGCCCTATGACGGCGAGATGATCCGCTTCGACGCCTCGGAGCTGGTGGAGAGTCGGGTGACCCGCATGGTCGCGACCGCGATCAGCGGCGATCTCAAGGACTATCCGGGCGATCACCGGATCCTGATGATGCGTTACCTGCACGAGGCCTACGACGACGCCGAGGTCCCGCTGGCGATGCCCGACAACTAAGGGAGCGTCTGATCCCGATCGAAATCGAGCCCGCGACTCCGGTCGCGGGCTCGTTTCGTTGAGGGTCGCAGGAACTCCGACCCGACAGGTCGGCCTTCGAGAGGAGCGCCGACCCGACAGGTCGGCCTTCGGTGCTCGAGGAGCCGGGAATACCGCTCTGTCAGAGCGGCGCTCCTGCGGCGCTCCTGCGGCGCTCCTGCCCGCACCCGTTCGCGATCAGCCGTTCTTCGAGAAGTAGTCCTTCGAGTCCTTCGGGTTCGGCTTGATGGTCGCGTCACCGGGCGTCCAGTCGATGGGGCAGACCTCGCCGTTCTCGGTGTGGAACTGCAGCGCCTGGATCACGCGCAGGGCCTCGTCGACCGAACGGCCGATCGGGAGGTCGTTGATCGTGATGTGGCGAACGACGCCCTCGGGATCGATGATGAAGAGGCCGCGGAGCGCGATGCCGGCGCTCTCGATCAGGACGCCGTAGTCGCGCGCGATCTGCTTCGTCGTGTCGGCCAGCAGGGGAATCGTGACCTTCGCGATGCCGCCCTCGTTGCGCGGTGTCTTCCACCAGGCGAGGTGGCTGAACTGACTGTCGATCGACGCGCCCACCACCTCGGCGCCGATCGCCTTGAACTCGTCCGAGCGATCGCTGAAGGCGAGGATCTCGGTGGGGCAGACGAAGGTGAAGTCGAGCGGGTAGAAGAAGAGGCAGAGGTAACTGCCCTTGAAGTCGGAGAGGCCGAGTTCCTTGAACTCGCCGCCGACCATGGCCTGGCACTTGAAGTCCGGAGCCGGGTGCTGAACGCGTGCGGTCATGTCGTTCCTCCTCTGGGCCGCTCCCGGGGGGAGCGTCGTCGCCTTTCGAAGCGTCTCGGGCCTGTTCCCGGGGGGCGGCGATCCTGGCTGCCGGCTGCCGTCCGGCCCGACCCTTGCGTCAGCGAAATAGCAGGAATGGCGAGCGCTGCCAAGAATCCGCGGCCCTCCCCGGGGTCGGTCGCAGCGGCGGAGCTTGGCGTATCGAGCGGACTTGCAGCGATCGCCGAGCCGCGGGGACCGCGGGCCCCGACTTACTCGGAACGGATCGCTTTTCTGCGCTGCCGGACTGGACTATCATCCTGCCCATGTCATCCGCGACCATCACCAAGGACAGAAGAAGCACGCAGCCGCCGGACGTCTGGCCGCCCGACGACGGCGACGGCGGCGGTGGTGACGGTCCGGGCGGATCGCCGCACGAGAGCGGGCCGCCGCTCTCCGCCTCGCGACTCGCGGTCATCTTCCTCTGCGCCAGCGTGGTCATGCTCTTCGCCGCGGCGATCTCGGCGCTGGTGATCTTCCGCGACCAGCAGGGCTCCTGGCCGCCGCCGAACTACCCCGATGTGACCTTCGGTCTCTGGGTCTCGACGGCCCTCATCGCGCTCTCGAGCCTCGGCGGTGTCGTGGCGATGCGCATCGCGCGCCCGGAGAATCGCGCGGGCTTTCGCAACTGGCTCGCGCTGACCCTGGCCCTCGGTCTCGGCTTCTGCGCCTCCCAGGGCTGGATCTGGAGCGAGCTCTCCGCCAGCCGGTTGACCGACATCTCGTCGAGCAACTTCAACGCGCTCTTCTTCCTGATCACCGGCCTCCACGTCGCGCACGTCGCGGGTGGCGTCTTCTACCTCGCGCGCTGCGTCTGGCGCGCCGGCGGCGTCGCGCCCTTTCAGCCGCTGCGTCACGTCTGCGGCAACTGCATGATCTACTGGCACTTCATCGGCCTGGTCTGGCTCGCTCTCCTCGCCTTCCTCCACCCCTGATCATCTGCGAGGCGACATGCCGCCCCGCTTTCGAGTCTGATGAGGGTGGCACCGAATGACCAAGATCGCCCCCATACGGTGCCTGGCACCTTCCGCCGCGTTTTCC
>JBFIHP010000212.1:0-6118 GCA_041601735.1 Planctomycetota bacterium
CCGGCGCTCCGGGACCTCTATCGGCCCCTTTCCTCCGCGGTCCCGAAGCGCCATCATTTTCCGGGAACCTCCGGCGGTCGGCCGCGTCCCTGGATCCCGCGGCCCGCCCCGCTCCGGGCCCCAGTCCCAAGTCGAGGTGTCGAAATGTCCACGCGAACCATCTTCCTGGTCCTGAGTCTTCTGGTCGTCTCCCTGCTGAGCACCGAGTTCGGCGTGGCTTCGCAGCAGGACGAACTCGAGATCGCCAACCGCCGCTTCGAGGAGCACTCCTACCAGCCCGCGCTAGAGGCCTACCGCAAGGTCCTCGCCTCGGAGGGTCGATCGGTTGCCGACCTCGGGCATTCGGCCCTGCGCATCGGCATCTGCCTCGAGCGGCTGCAGCGCTGGGACGAGGCCCTGCGCGAGCTCGAGGAGCTCGAGAAGCGATTCGGCGGCCAGATCTGGGAGGCGCGGCTGCGCGGCCTGCGGGGTTCGATCAACCTCACGATGCCGCACTACTACTACCAGAAGGGCGAGGAGGTCTCGCGGACGCGTTGGATCCAGGGCGGGACCTACCACTACACCTACTATGACGACCTGATCGCCGCGCTGCAGCGGCTCGGCGAGGCCTGGACCCTCTGGCAGCCCTTCAAGCCGCTCTCCGACTCGAGTCTGTCGGCGGCCGAACGGACGCGCCGGGGCGAGGAACTCGGACGGGTCGGCTTCGACATGGCAGCGGCCATCGAGGCGCATCGCCAGCAGAAGGGCGGCCTTCTGGGTCTCGAGCCCCATCCGGAGGTCATCGAGGACCTGAAGGCGAAGGTACCGGGCCTCGAGTCCGGCCCCGGCTTCGATCCCCAGGCCTGGTTCAGCGCGGTCGAGAAGGTCTCGCTCGCCGCCGGTCTCCGCGATCAGGCGGCCATGGCACGCTACCTCGAGGCCATGTACTGCCAGCGGCTGCTCTCGCAGCAGCCGGAGGTCAAGTTCGTTCATGAACGAGGCCGGACCCTGGTGAGCTGCCGGGTCGATCAGGGCGAGAAGGAGCCGCGTTTCGTCCAGCTGCCCGACCGCAGCAATCCCTTCTTCCTGCTCAAGGCCCTCATCGAGACCTATCCGGACGCCAGCTTGATCGACGTTGCGACCTTCGTGCTCGCCCGTCTGCAGAACGACGCCCAGCTGCACGTCCAGGCCCTGGCGACGATGGAGAAGTTCGAGGAGCGATTCGCCAAGAGCAAGTGGAGCAGCGACGTCAGGAACCTCCGCCAGGAGATCCTCTATCCTCGCGTCAGCTGCACGAACCCGGCTGCGGTGCGGCCGGGCGCCACGACCGAACTCGAGCTCAAGATCCGCAACATCCCCGAGCTCCGGGTGCGCGCGTATCGGTTCGATCTCGGCCGCGTGATGAGTTCGACCCGCTACCTGCGAGACGACGACATCGAACTCTCCGATCTCTCCGAGATCGTGGCGAAGATCGTCTCGCCCGATCGACGTCCCGTCCTCGAGCGCAGCGAGAAGACGCCCGACGCGGGCAAGCACCTCTATCACGACATGAAGATCGCGGTCGAGCTACCCGGGGCCGGCGCCTACCTCGTCGAGCTGCAAGGGCAGGGGAACACCTATCACGTGCTGGCGATCGTCTCCGACATCGCGATCGTCAGGAAGACCGGCGACGAGGACACCCTCGTCTATGTGGCCGACGCGACGACGGGCGCGCCCATGCCCGGAGCGGAGGTCACCGTTCGCCAGAAGCATCGCGCGCGCGGTCTCTTCGGCAGCTACAACAAGATGACCTGGGACAGCGGCACGACCGACATCCAGGGCCTCTACGTTCGCGAGCACGCCGACTCCTCCGGCTCGAGCATCTACATCGAGGCCTTTGCCCGGGCCGGCGAACACTACGCCGTGACCGTGCAGTCCTGGTCACCCCAGTCCTCCGCCGATTCGGAGAACGCCATCCTCTACGGCTTCACCGACCGTCCGGTCTATCGCCCCGGCGAGACCATCGGCTGGGTGGCGAACATGCGGATCCGCAAGGGCGAGGACTACCGCAACCTGCCCAGGGAAGACTTCCAGGTCACCGTGGTGGACCCCAAGGGCAACAAGATCTTCGAGCGGAGCCTCGAGACCGACGACTTCGGCACCATCGTCGGCTCCATCGCCGTCGGCGAGGAGCCGCCGCTCGGCAACTACAACATCCAGTACCGCCGCGGCCGGCGCTACGTCGGTTCGCACGCCTTCAGGATCGAGGAGTACAAGAAGCCCGAGTACGAGGTCCTGGTCGAGGGTCCGGACGAGCCGGTCCGGGTCGGCGATGCCGTCCCGGTCAAGGTGAAGGGCCTCTACTACTTCGGCGCCGCCGTGACCGAGGCCAAGGTCGCCTGGCGGATCTACCGGGACTCTTACGCGCCGGTCTTCAACCTCCGCGAGCCCTATTCCTGGCTCTACGGTCGCCGGAAGGGCCGCGAGTTCCACCGCCAGTCCGGTCGCGAGCTCGTCGCGCAGGGCGAGGGGGTGACCGACGAGAACGGCGTCCTCCAGCTCGACATTCAGACGGCCGAATGGCGTGATCGCTACCCCGAGGAGGATCACCGCTTCACCGTCGAGGCCGACATGACCGATCTCTCGCGGCGAACGATCTCCGGCGGCTCGTCCGTCGTCGTGCCGCGACGCGGACTCTTCGCGCACGTCGAGGCCGGCCGCGGTTTCTACCGCGCGGGCGAGCTCGCGCGCTTCGAGATCCGCGTGCAGACCCCCCAGGGCGCGCCCATGGCGAGCAAGGGGCAGGTGACGGTCTTCCGCGTGCAGGCACGCCGCGACGGCGAGACGATCGTCGAGGAGCGCACGCAGGTCTTCTCGGCCGGCGCCGAGACCGCGAGGAACGGCTCGGGCACCTTCGACTGGCAGACCGACGCGCCCGGCCGTTTCGTCGTCCAGTACGTCACCCAGGATCGCTGGGGCGAGCCGGTCACCGGCGAGCAGGCGGTCTGGATCACCGACACGAACTACCGGGCCGACGACTTCCAGTTCAAGAACGTCGAGCTTCTGACCGATCGCAGCGAGTACCTCCCGGGCGACACGGCCTTCGTCATGCTCAACACGGTCTTCCCCGACAGCCACGTCCTGGTCACCGTCGAGGCCGGTCCGAAGATCCTCTCCCGCGAACTCCTGCGGACCACCGGCAAGACGACCGTGATGGCGCTCGACATCCCCGAGGGATTCGCACCCAACGTCTTCATCCACGCCATGACGGTGCACGACGGCGGCTTCTACGAGGCCTGGTCGGAGCTCTTCATTCCGCCCGCGCATCGTTTCATCGCCGTCGGGATGAAGTTCGACAAGCCGAGCTATCTGCCCGGCGAGATGGCCAAGCTCACGCTCGACGCCCGCGATCAGAACGGCGAGCCCCTGGATGCCCGCTTCGCCCTGCGCGTCATGGACCGCGCGATCACCTACATCCAGGACGACGACACCGCCGACATCCGGCGCTTCTTCTACGGCAGCCGCCGCGGCTTCATGGGCGGCGATTCCTGGCGCTCGAACACCCGCAACTCGCAGCAGTTCCGTTTCGACGGTCATCTGGCGAGCAGCCCGAAGTGGATCGATCACGACAGTCACGGGATGCCGCCCGGCTTCTGGCTCGATCTCGGCCTCACCGATTCCATGTACGGCGACGGCAACTCCTGGGGCAACGACAAGCTCGCCGAGAAGAAGGGGAAGAGCGAGGGACGGCGGTTCTTCGACTCCGGCGGCCTCGCCACGGGAAGCGAGGAAGCGCCGGCCGAAGAGTCCGAAAACGACGATCTCAGCCTCGATGCCGAGGCCGAGCCGCTCGAGCGCGGCCGCCGGGCCCTCGGCAGCCGCGCCGACGCCCGACGACCGGCCGCCAAGGCGGCGATGCCGGCCGGCAGCCCACAGGGCAACGCCGAGGCCATCGTCGAGCCCGAACTGCGCGGCAACTTCTCCGACCTCGCCACCTGGCAACCCGAGATCCGCACCGGCGCCGACGGCAAGGCCGAGATCGAGTTCCGTTTTCCGGACAGCCTCACCGACTGGGAGGCGACCGCGCGCGGCATCACCGTGGACACCCGGGTCGGCACGGCCGAGGCGAGCGTCCGGACGGTCAAGAACGTTCTCGTGCGTCTGCAGGCGCCGCGCTTCTTCACCGAGATGGACCGTGTCCTGCTCTCGACCCTCCTGCGCAACGACCTCGCCGAGGACATCGATGCCGAGGTCAGCCTCGTGATCGAGGGCGGCACGATCGAACTCGAAGAGGGTGGCAGCCGCAAGATCAGGCTCGAGGCCGGCAAGGAGATCCGGGTCGATTGGCCGGCTCGGGTGCTGAGAGGCGGCGAGGCCGTCATCACGGCCAAGCTCCTGAGCTCGAAGGAAAGCGATGCCATGCAGCTTCGCTTCCCCGTCTACCCCTACGGCATCACGAAGACCCTGACCCGGTCGGCCTTGCTCGAGGGTGAGGACGGCCGCGCTTCCTTCCCCCTTTTGGTCCCCGCCGAGCGGCGGATCAACGAGACCCGGCTCGAGATCCTCCTCAATCCCTCGATGGCGGCCACGCTGCTCGAGAGCCTGCCCTATCTCATCGAGTACCCCTACGGCTGCACCGAGCAGACGATGAGCCGCTTCATGCCGGCCGTCGTCGTGGCGCGGACCCTCGCGGACATGGGCACGAGCCTCGACGAGATCCGCGATCGCCGCAAGGACCTGGAGAATCGCGATCAGCTGAACGTCCGCGACCTGGCACCGGTCTACTCGGATGCCGATCTGAACGGCATGCTGGCGGCCGGTCTTCGCCGACTCGCCTCGATGCAGAACTCGGACGGCGGTTTCGGCTGGTGGCGGCTCGATCGCAGCTCGATGCACCTCACCTCCTACGTCCTGCAGGGCCTCGCCGAGGCCCGCAAGGCGGGGCGCGACGTGCCCGACGCGATGATCTCGCGGGCCGCCGATTGGCTCGAGCGCGAGCTGAAGGACCACGACGACCTGCATTCGAAGGCCTACGCCGCCTTCGCGCTCGCGCGCGCCGGCCGGAAGCCGACGGCGGCGCTCGACGAGGTGTTCAGGAAGCGCGACGAGCTCGGCACCCAGGGCAAGGCTCAGCTCGCCATCGCGCTGAATGCCGTCGGTCGCGGCAAGGATGGCGCTCTCGTGCTCACGAACCTCGAGGACTTCGTCCGTCGCGACGACGAGCAGGGCATCGTCTGGTGGGACGGCGGGAGTTCCTGGTGGCGCTGGTACGACGACGAGATCGAGACCAACGCCTGGATGCTGCTGGCGATGACCGAGGTGGCGCCGAAGCACCGCTTCGCCCGGCCGCTCGCCCGCTGGATGATCTACAACCGCACGGGCAATCGCTGGAAGTCCACTCGCGACACCGCGCTGAGCGTGCTCGCGCTCGCGCGTCATGCGAAGGCGGCCGGCGAGCTCGATCCCGATTACGAGGTCGTGGTCCGCTGGGGCGATCGCGTGCTGAAGCGTCAGAAGATCGACGCCGTCAACATGTTCGCCTTCGATAACCGCATCGTCCTCGAGGGCGATGCCATCGAGACCGGACCGCTGCCGCTCGTGGTCGAGCGGGTCGGACGCGGACCGCTCTACGTGAATTGCCGGCTGAGCTACTTCTCCCGTGAAGACCGGATCATGGCTGCCGGCCATCAGATCGAGCTCGAGCGCCAGTACTGGCTCCTGAAGCCGATCGAGAAGGAGGTCGAGCGCAACGGTCGCAAGGTCAAGGTGCTCGATCACGAACGGACCCGGCTCGATCACATGGCGAAGGTCCAGGCCGGCGACGAGATCGAGGTCAAGCTCTTCGTGACCGCCGGCAACAACTACGAGTACATCGTGCTCGAGGATCGCAAGCCGTCCGGATTCGAACCTCTCGAGCTGCGCTCGGGCAGCCGCTACGGCAACGGTGTCTGCTCCAACATGGAGCTCCGCGACGAGAAGGTCGTCTTCTTCGTGACCTGGCTGCAGAAGGGTCGGCACGAGATCTCCTACCGGATGCGGGCGGAGGTTCCGGGGACGATCAATGCGATGCCGGGCCGGGCCGAGGCGATGTACGCCCCCAGGCTCGGCGGCATCTCCGACTCCTGGCGCGTCGTCGTGGCGGACGAGAGCAACTGATCCC
>JBFIHP010000213.1:0-6087 GCA_041601735.1 Planctomycetota bacterium
CCGATGGACGGCCCCATCGACTCCGCCTCCCCCGGCGAGGGCGGTGTTGGCGGCGGTGACGACGGCAGCGGTCTCCTGGCGGCTGATGTCCCCGATCAGGCAGGAGATCCGTGCCAGGGCTTCGCGGAATGGGATTGCCATGTCCTCGTGTCCGGAATGAGACGATGAAGAGATCGGGAAGAGATCCCCGTTGTCACGGTATTCGGGGGGAATCCGCTGGCGGCGACGCCCTCCCGGGGTACTGTGGAGGCTGTTCTCCACGGGAACGGAGCCCAGGTTCCGTGTCGCGGGGGACGCAACACGTGTTGTTTTATTGGAGGACCGAGATGAAGAAATTCATCGGTCCGCTTCGGGCCTTGGCCCTGTTTGCCTGCTTCGGCCTCATCGCCGCGAACGTCTCCGCCCAGGACGACGCGTCGAAGACCACGAAGCTGCGCTACAAGACCATCTCGAAGTGGAAGATTGAACTGCCGTCGGAGACATTCACTCCGATCAACGGCACGATCCCGGTGGGACAGGGCTTTGCCACCGAGATCGATGGAGCCGCTCTCGTCGTCGACATCAATGCCGACGGCAAGACGGACGAGAAAGCCCGGGGCGTCGCTGCCCTGATCACCCTGAAGGGTGGCACGGGCGGCCTGCCCCATGACTACACCCTGCGCCTCGTCAACGAGGGCGGCTGGAAGTGGGCCTCTTCCGGTGCTCTCGAGGGCAAGATCGCGGGCAACAAGATCGCCATCATCGATCAGAACAACAACGGTCGCTTCAACGACTTCGGTGAGGATGCCATGATCGTCGGTCGCTCCGACGCGGCTTCCTATCTCTCCAAGGTCGTGAGCGTCGGTGGTTCGCTCTACGAGATCGAGCTCTCGGACGACGGCAGCGAGCTGGTCTACAAGCCCTTCACGGGCAAGACCGGCACGCTGAACCTGGTCAAGGAGTTCGAGTCGAAGGGCAAGCTCACCTCCGTCGTCGTTCGCAACGAGAATGGCGACCTTTCCTTCGAGCTCTCGGATGCGAAGAGAGGCATGCTCCTTCCGGAGGGCCTCTATTCGATCGTCGCGGGCAAGGTCGAGATGGGCAAGGAGTCCTGCAACATCCGGGCCGGCGAGTGCAAGCCGATCCGCGTGAGCGAGGACGAGCCCTCGGTCTTCGCCTGGGGCGGCCCGATCCGGGCCGAATTCGACTACACCCGTTCCGGTGACGAGGTCACCTTCAGCCCGCAGAGCCTTTGGTTCTTCGGCAAGGCCGGCGAGGAATACCACAACTGGATTCCCGACGGCGCTCCGCCGAAGTTCATCATCAAGGACGAGAACGGTCGTGAGATCACGACCGCCAAGTTCGGCGGGTGCTGAGGGGGCGGCTTCAATCCGGTCACCGTGAGTGTACCGAAAGACGCCAAGATCGAAGTTGAACTCGAGCACGATCGCAAGACCTTCGGTGGTTTCACCGGAGTTCGTCGCGGCGACACCCGCCAGGGCGGAGTGACTCCGAGCAACTGATCTCGAAGACCCATCGAGAGCTTCGTTCTTCAGGGGCCGGCGCATCGCGCCGGCCCCTGCTTTTTCGTCCGCGCCCCCGCCGCGATAGCATGCGGGCATGACCATCGACGTCGTCAGCTTCGACGCCGGCTTCACGCTGGTCGAACCCCGGGTGCCGGTGCCCGATGTCTACCATCGTGAGGCCCGAGCCCTCGGCGCCGAGGTCGAGTACGGGAGCTTCGCGCGTCGGGTCGCCGACTGCTGGAAGACCCTCGACCGCGCCTACCGGTCGGCGCATCCCGATCTGGTCACCTCCGAGGAGATCGAGCGCCGCCAGTGGGCCCTCTTCACCGCCGACGTGGCCGCTCCCTTCCCCGAGCTGGTCGAGCGTCACGAGGTCTGGCATCGCCGGCTGGTCGAACACTTCGATCGCCCCGACTCCTGGCGACTGATCGACGGAGCCCTCGAGATCCTCGAGGGACTCCGGGATCGCGGGTTCGTCCTCGCCGTGATCAGCAACTGGCACGGCGCCCTGCACGAGATCCTCGCGGGGCTCGACGTCACGGACCGCTTCGATCTCGTCCTCACCAGCGCCGAGGCCGGGCGTAAGAAGCCGCACGCGGGGATCTTCCACGAGGCCTGCCGACGCCTCGGCGTCCAGCCCTGCCGCGTCCTGCACGTCGGCGACTCGTCGGCGGACGATCTCGAGGGCGCTCGCGCCGCGGGCCTCGAGGCCCTGCTCTACGACCCGGGACGACGAGCGACGAACGAGGAGCGCATCAGCGCCCTCCCCGATCTCCTCCGCCGGATCTGAGGGCGCCCCCTGCCGATCGTGTCGCTCGGGCGCAACGAGGAGAGCCGGCCAGACGGGCCGGCACATGAAGCTCGCGGATTCTCGAATGCCGCTCTGTCTGAGCGGCGCTCTTCCGGCAGGAGGAGCTCGTCGGCACGAGGAAAGCCGCTCCATCGGAGCGGCTTTCCTCCGGTGATCAGAAGCTGTACTTCAGACCGGCGCCCACGAAGAGATCGTAGTTCTCGGAGTTGCCGGCCGGCTCGTTGCGGTACTGGAAGCGGATCGCGTTGTCGAAGGCCCAGTGGTCCGAGACCGGGATCGACCAGTTGATCCCGGCACGACCGAGCCAGGCGTTCGGCTCGTTCATCGGGACGATCATCTCGGCGGTGAAGCGGAAGTCCACCTTGTCGAAGTAGATCGTCTCGTAGACGACGGCGCCACGCGCGGTGATGTCGTTGCGAGGATCGGTATCGTCCGAATAGGACTCGTGCCGGTAACCGATACCGGCTTCCAGCGCGAAGTACTCGTCGTCGGAGTGGCGCCAGACGACCCAACCGACGCCGAGGTCGAGCAGGGCGCCGAGATCGATGGACTGGATCTTGTCGCGGAAGGCCTCGACCCGGGCGAAGGAGTAGAGGCTCTCGCTGTAGTGGTGCTCGAGGGCGCCGCGCAGGCTCTGGGCGTTGGCGTTCTCGACGCCGTCGCTCTCGCCGTAGACGGCGTTCAGGCGGATCTCGTAGCGGTTGCGGCTCGACTGCGTCCTGAGGAGGGCGTCGAGGGCGGCCAGCAGCGTGTCGCTGTTGCCGGCGGTGAGACCGATGTTGAAGGCGACGTGGCCGTTCCAGTCCTTCGGCTTCAGGGGTCCGGCCTCGGGGTCGGGCGCCGGGGCCGGCGCCGGGGCGGAGGGAAGACCCGCGGTATCGACCCGCATGGCGCCGAGAAGAGCCGATTCGACCAGGAGGCGGCCATCCCGGACGCCCACGACGCGCACCTTGATCCGCTCGTCCTCGCCGAGCGCCATCAGGACCTCCTCCGCGGAACGCAGGTTGATGATGCTCGACCAGGGCAGGTCGATCTGGGCGCCGCCGCGGTCGTAGCGCAGGCCCTCGCGGTAGAAGCCGACGAGCGCACCGCTCGTCATCGCACCGTCGCTGGTCTCGATCTGCAGGCTCTGGGCCGCGAGGCCCAGGGAGAATACGACGATCAGAACTGGGATGAGCAAGAGTCGCACGGTCATTGTCCTCCTCGGTTTCGCTCTTGTACGGCGAGGCGAGGGTACAAATCGAATCGACGATCGAAAAGGAAGCTGAAACGTTTCCGATCGGCGGCGACGAAATCGGGATCGACCTCGCCGGCGACGATGCCCTCGGCCGCGCGCAGTTCGCACAGGACCTCGCCGCGAGGATCGACGAGGGCGCTGTCGCCGCTGTGCTCGTGTCCCTGAGCGACTCCCACGCGATTGACGCCCAGAAGATAGCACTGGTTCTCGATGGCGCGGGCGACGAGGAGGCTCCTCCAGGCATGGCTCCGCACGGCCGGCCAGTTGGCGATGACGAGCATGAGATCGACCTCCGAGGCCGCGGCCCTGAAGGGCTCGGGGAAGCGCAGGTCGTAGCAGATGAAGACGCCGATGCGCAGACCCTCCCAGCCGAAGATCGACAGCGCGTCCCCGGCCTCGAAGTGCTCCTGCTCGCCGGCGAGCGAGAAGGGGTGGATCTTCCGGTAATGGGCGAGCACCTCGCCGTCCGGAGCCAGGGCCCAGGCCGCGTTGGCGGGCATCTTCCGGCCGTCCTCGGCGAGGCCGCCAACGACCGCGACGTCGAGATCGCGGGCGAGGCCGCGCAGGAATTCGACGGTCTCGGGACCGTGGCGGGCGACCTCCTCGGCGCGCATGGAGAAACCGGTCGCGAACATCTCCGGCAGCACGACGAGGCGCGCACCGGAAGCGACGGCCTCCGTCGCGAGCTCGCGGACGCGCCGGAAGTTCTCGTCCGGACGCTCCCAGGCGATGTCGAACTGGATACCGCAGATCCTCATGAGAAACAGGCCTCCAGTCGGGAGAGGGCGGCGTCGAGGGTCGCGTCCTTCTTGCAGAAGGCGAAGCGCAGGAGCTTCCTGCCGGCCTCGGGATCGCGGCCGTAGAAGACGCTGGGCGGGATGGCCGCGACACCAACCTCGCGAATGAGCCGCATCACGAAATCACGATCGTGCCCGTCGTCGAGCGCGCTGAAATCGGCGGTGATGAAGTAGGTGCCCCGGCAGGGCGCCGTGACGAAGCCGACCCGGCGCAGACCGGCCTCCAGGCGCCTGCGCTTGGCGTCGTAGTCCGCGCGCAGATCCTCGTAGAACTCGTCGCCGATCTCGGTCAGGGCCCGGGCGACGGCGCGCTGCAATGGGGTCGCCGTGGCGAAGGTCAGGAACTGATGCGCCGCCTGGGCGCCGGCGACGAGCGGGCGAGGACCGGTGGCCCAGCCGATCTTCCAGCCGGTGTAGGACCAGGTCTTGCCGGCGCTCGAGATCGTGAGCGTCCGGTCGCGCATGCCCTCCCGGGCGGCGATCGGTACGTGACGATGCCCCTCGAACCAGAGATGCTCGTAGACCTCGTCGGAGATGACGATCAGGTCGTGCTCGACGGCGAAGCGCGCCAGTCTGGCCTGCTCCTCGCCCTCGAGGACCATCCCCGTGGGATTGTGCGGGCTGTTGAGCAGGATCGCGCGGGTCCGCGGCCCGACCAGCCGGCCGAGTTCATCGAAGTCGATCGCGAAGTCGGGGAAGCGCAGGGTGAGGAAGCGTGGAACGGCGCCGGCCATGGCCAGGCAGGCGGGATAGCTGTCGTAATAGGGCTCGAAGAGGATGACCTCGTCGCCGGGGTCGAGCAGCCCGATCAGGGCCGCGGCGATGCCCTCGGTGGCACCGGAGTAGACCCCGACCTCGGTCATGGGATCGTAGTCGAGATCGTGATGGCGCTTCTGGTGCGCGGCCACGGCCCGCACGAGTTCGGGGTGGCCCTGACTGCGCGCGTACTGGTTGTCGCCGCCCCGCAGCGCCTCGACGGCCCATTCGCGCAGCTCCGCGGGCCCCTCGAAGTCGGGGAAGCCCTGGGCGAGATTGACGGCCTCGTGTTCGAGCGCCAGGCGTGTCATCTCGCTGAAGATGGTCGTGCCGAAGGGCGCCAACTTTTTGCTGGTCATTTCCCGTTCTCCGTCCGCGCAGGCCTTGTATAACACAGGGCAACCTGACCGTGACCCCGGAAGTCGGCATGCCCGAAGCGATCGATCCATACCTTGCAATGCTGCGCTCCGCCGGCCTGAGCTTTCGTGTCGCAGCCAACCTCCAGCGCGATGCCGATCACGTCGGCAACCTCATCGCACCCGGACCGAGGCCGCGACGCTTCGACGATCTGGCTCCCCGCCCCATCGTCGAACACGACGACATCGAGCGGGGCCTCGGCTCCGATCATGCCAGCATGGCGGTGGCCCTCGAACTCCGCCGTCTCGGCGCCGAGCTCAAGGACATGCGAGTCCTCGAACTGGGCTGCGGAACGGGTCTTCTGGCCATCCAGGCGGCGATCTGGGGCGCCCGGGTCGTGGGCACCGACCTCGACGAGCGCGTGCTCGAGCTGGCCGAGAAGAACGCCCGCCTGAACGAGGTCGAGATCGACTGGCGCAGGGGATCGCTCTGCGAGCCGCTCGAGGCGAACGAGGTCTTCGACCTGGTCGTCGCCAACCTGCCGCACAAACCCTCGCTCCGGGCCGGGGTCCTGCCGCTCTCACAGGACGGCGGTCGCGACGGTGGTGCGCTGTTCTCGGTCGC
>JBFIHP010000214.1:0-6073 GCA_041601735.1 Planctomycetota bacterium
AACCGTCCGGCTCGGGGAGCAGGAGATCGTCGAGACCGTCGCCGTCGATGTCGATGACCGCCTTCTGGTAGGCGAAGACGGCGCCGTTGCGCGGCGCCTGGTAGAGGAATCGGCAACGGAAGCGATCGCGGAAGCGCGCCGCCCCCTTCTCGTTCGGACGCCAGACGGCGACGAGGCTGCCGCTGAGCAGCGCCACCTCGAGGCCCGGGTCGGAGCTGAAGTCGCCGACCGCGAATGCCGTGATCTCCGGCTGGAGGTCGATGATCCGGTCGGCCTGAGGCGAGAATCCGGTCTCTCGACGCAGATGGATCGCGAGGCGTCGATGGGTCTCGTCTCCGCGTTCGATCGAGGCGATCACGAGATCGAGGCGACCGTCGGCATCGACGTCGGCGGCGGCGGCACCGCTCGTCCGCCAATCCTCCTCCATCTGCACGGCGCCGACGAAGGCCGGCGGTTTCTGGGCGCGGGCCGGCGCGGTGATGGCGAGGAGGATTCCGAGGCAGAGCAGCGAACGCGCGATCATCAGTTCTCCACCTCTTCCAGTTCGTCCGTGTCTCCGCCGCCGAAGTGGATGAACCAGAGCAGCGTGAACTGCCACTCGGCGGCCGTCTCCTCGTAGCCGAGGAGACCGTAGAGGAGCGAGATGTCGCTGCGCTCGCCCCTGCTCTCGTACGAGAACAGGAGCGGAATGTCTAGATCGGTGAATTCGCCCACGCGCTCGCTGATGGGCACGTCGAGGCTGACGGGCTCGCCCTCCCGACGGAGTTCGAGCGCCAGTTCCGCATCGGGGTCCGCGGCGCGGATCTGGTCGAGCACGACCTGCGGGTGCAGGACCTCGCGGTCGCCGACCTTCACCAGAAGGTCGCCGAAGACCACGCCGGAGGCGCGCCAGGGACTGCGCTTCGACAGGCCGACGACGACCGCGCCCGCGCCGGCCGGGAGTCCGGCTCCGGCGGCCTCGACCTCGGTCGCGCTGCGCAGCACGAGGCCGACCCGCTCCTCTTCCCTGAAGCGATCGACGGGCAGTCGAGAGCCGGGAGCATGGCGCTCCACGAGCCTCAGCGAGGTCTCGCGCTCGCGCCCGGCGCGATCGTAGAGGATCTCGACCGCGGTGCCCGGATCGTTCCCTTCCTCGATCGCATGCCATTCGCTCGGCCAGCGCAGGGCCAGCGCCTCGCCGCCCGTCGGTCGGGCCTCGAGCAGGAGATCGCCCTTCTCGAGGCCGGCGAAGGCGGCCGGCGAGTTCTCGATCACGTCCTCGACCAGCAGACCCGGCTCGGGGTCGAAGAGCTCCTCCATCGAGCGGCCGCTCTCGCCGGGAACGACGCCGCTGAAGGCGCGCTTCGGCAGGGCCTGTCGGGCCTCCTCGTCCTGGGGCTCGTCACGGAAGGACAGCGGCTCCTCCATGTCGATCAGGGCCGGCGGCCGGTCGTTGAGGTTGCGGCCGGAGAAGCTGGAGCAGGCGAAGCAGAGGGTCAGCGGCAGGATGGCCAGGATGATCCGCTTCATCGGAGATCCCTCCGTGAGACGACCCCGAGCGCGAGCAGGAGCGCGCCGGCGAGCCAGGGCAGAAGGTGCGTTGGATCGAGGGTCTGGACCGCGTTCGAGACCCCGGTGACGACGTCCTCGTAGTGGCGCAGGAAACTCGTGTCGCCCAGCTTCGAGGGCATGTGCGCCGGGGGCATGAAGCTCTCGACGTCGAACTCACGCGAGATCGCCCGCCCGAGATCGAAGGCGAGGAGTCCGCCCAGCGAGAGGGTGAGCGCCACCGCGCCGCTGCGCGCCACCGCGCCCGCCGCGAAGCCGAGCGCGCAGAAGCTCAGGAAGGGCAAGGCGCCGGAGACCACGAGGTCGCGAAGCGCGGCATCGAGATCGGCGAGGGCGAGGGTCTCCATGCGCTCACCGTTGGGCAGGAGCTCGTAGGCGCCTTCGAAGTCGAAGTAGTGCCCGGCGACGGCGACCACGACCGCCATCAGGAGACCGTAGATCAGGACCGAAGCGGCCATGAAGGCGAGGAACTTGCCGAGCACGAAGACCCAGCGCCGGAGGGGGCGCAGGAAGGCGTTCCGAAGCGTGCCGCGGTCGAGTTCGCCGGCCAGGGACTGACTCGCCATGCCGCAGAGGATCACGGCCGCGAGGAGCAGCGAGTTGCGCAGGCCCCAGGCGATGCCCTCGAAGGCGGTGACGCCCGTCGCCGAGATGAGCCCGCCCTCGGCGACGTCGCGCGCGTCGGCCAGGGCCTCCGCGTGGCGCCCGCGGATCTCGAACCAGGCCAGGGCGAAGGGCATGAGGAAGAGTGCGAGCAGCGCCGGTCGCGAGGCGAGCCTCGTGAACTCCCAGCGCAGCGCGCGCAGGAGTCCGAGACGCGGCGCGATCCGCTTGCCTTGCTTCTCGTCGAAGGGCTTTCCCGCGCGGCCCGGCGTCGCGGATTCGATCGAGAGGTAGATCTCCTCCAGCGAAGCGGGGCGGGGTCCGATCGCCGAGAGCGGAACACCCGCTTCGACCAGCGCGCGACTCACGTCGGAGCTGGGACGTCCCCGCGCATCGACCAGGAGGTGGTCGGCCGTGGACTCGACGCCGAGTCCCATGTCGGCGAGGACGCGGCCGGCGCCCTCCCGATCGTCGGTCTCGAGCAACAGCTGACCCTCGCCCCGCAGGAGCTTGCGCGCGTCGTCCTCGACCAGGAGCCTGCCCTTCTTGAGGACGCCGATGCGATTGCAGATCTCGGCGATCTCGTGCAGCTGGTGGCTCGAGATGAGGACGGTGACGCCCTCCTCGCGGGTGAGCCGGCGGATGAGCCGGCGCATCTCGGCGAGGCCCTCGGGATCGAGGCCGTTGCCGGGCTCGTCGAGGAGGATGTACTCGGGGCGACCGATCAGGGCCTGCGCGATGCCGAGACGCTGGCGCATGCCCTGCGAGTAGGCGCGAACCGGGAGATCGGGAACCTCGCCGAGACCGACCGTCTCCATGAGGGACTCGGCCTCGAGCCGCGCGGCCGCGGGGGCGAGACCCTGGAGTCGTGCGAGCATCATGAGGTTCTTGCGGCCGCCGAGATGGTCGAAGAAGCCCGGCGTCTCGATCAGGCCGCCCATGCGGGCGCGGGCCTCGAGCGGATCGCGTCGGGCGTCGAAACCGTCCACGATGACGCGGCCCTGCTCGGGTCGGATGAGCCCGAGCGCGATGCGCATCGCGGTCGACTTGCCGGCCCCGTTGTGGCCGATGAAGCCGTAGCAGTCGCCCTTCTCCACGCGCAGGCTCACGTCGGAAAGCGCCGGGCGCCCGCCGTAGTGGTGGCTCACGGAGATCAGTTGCAGGGCCATAGACGCCTCTCTCCCATCGGCTCCATCCAGATGACTTAACCGATCGCTCCTCCCTTGGCCAGCGAAGTCGAGCGGGCATCGCCGCCGGTCCGGCCGTCCGGCGGACCTTTCCGGCCGACGGATGCGCAAACGCCCGACGGGAGGTGGTAGAATCCTCCTCCGGAGATCTTCGATGAACCGACTGCTCTACCTACTCGTCTTCGCCCTCGTCCTGCCCTTCGGCCTGACCGCGCAGGAGACCCGAACCGAGCCGCGGCCGCTCGACCGCAAGGGTCTGAAGGAACTCGGCACCCTCGCCAAGGACTTCTGGCGCCTGCGCGCTCCGAACCACTTCAGCTCGCGCAACGACGCCGACTGGAGCGCCTTCATGGCCGAGGTGGACGAGTGGGGTGAATTGCCCGAAGGCGCGCTCGACGAGGTGCTCGAGGTCTTCTGGAAGCCGGCCGCCCGAAACGGCGCGAAGCTCGACAAGAAGACCGGGGGCAAGGGCATCATCGAGACCCCCTACGGCGACGCCTGGTTCTACATCAAGGGTTCGGGCCGCAAGAAGGGTCTGGTGATCGGCCTCCACGGCGGCGGCGAGGGCGCGGGCAGCGCCGACGAGCCCGCCGGCCGCTGGTCGGCCAAGAACTGCATCGGCTTCTATCCCCAGGGCATCCGCCTGGTGCACGACACCTGGAACACGGTCCACGGCGAGCGCTTCATCCTGAGCATGATCGAGGTCGCGAAGTGCCAGTTCGGCATCGATCCCGATCGCATCTACACGATGGGCTTCTCGATGGGCGGCACCGGCAGCTGGTTCATGGCCGGTCGGCACCCCGACCTGCTCGCGGGCTCGTCGCCCTGCGCCGGCGTGCTCATGGCCGAACCGAAGAGTCAGCTCCCCCGCAAGGAGGACATCATCCGGGTGCAGCACGGCTTCGTGCCCAACGTGCGCAATCTCGCCATGTGGTACTACATCGGCCTCGCCGACAAGAACTGCATGCCGGGCACCTATCTCTTCGTCGCCGACATGCTCGAGGAACTGAAGCGCGAGGACCCGACCGGCTACGGCAAGGTGCACTTCAAGACGATCGAGGGACTGGCTCATGCCTTCCCGCCGGGCGAGCCCCAGGAGGGGATCAAGTTCCTCGAGAAGGAGACGCGCGAGGTCTTCCCCGAGAAGCTGGTCTGGGAGTACGCGGCCTGGCCCTTCCCCAAGCGCGACGAGAGCGACCTCGTCACGCGTTACCAGAAGACCCACTTCTACTGGCTCCGCTGCACCAACCCCTTCGAGCAGCAGATCATCCGCGCCGAGCGCAAGGGCAACACCTTCTCGGTCTCCTACGAGGGCCGGATGCGCGACAAGGAGAAGGGCATCTCGATCATGCTCAATCCGAAGATGATCGACGTGAACGAGGACGTGGTCGTGATCCTCGAGGGGCAGGAGGTCTATCGCGGCAGGCCGAAGCCGACCCTCGCGGCCTTCGTCGATGCCCTCGACGCAAAGGTGGACACCTCGATGATCTTCGATCGCAGGATCGACCTCTGATCGGGGACGCGCGATGAACGACGGGGCGGGCCCGGCGACGTCCTCGCCGGCTGCCGGCCGCTTGCGCGGCGTGCTCCTCCTTCTCCTCTTCCTCGGCACGACCCTCGTCTTCGACTTCGGTTTCGTCCTCGGGGACGACGTGCCGCCGATCCTGAACGACGACTGGCCGCTCCACGCCGAACTCGTCTGGAGCCGACATCAAGGCCCCGCCGAGACGATCCGCGAGGTCTTCCTGATGAGCTGGGAAGGGCGCCCGTTGCGAGCCATCGACTACGGCCTGCGCCTCGGTGCCCACCGGCTCTTCGGACTGCGCGGCGCCTTCCTCGTGCAGGCCGCGATCCTCGCCCTCTCGGCGCTCGTGCTCGCCCGCCTCGTCGGGCGCCGGCTGCCCCGGGGCTTCGATGTCCTCGCGGGCCTGCTCTTCGTCCTGCACCCGGCCGACACGACGCATGCCTGGCTGGCGACGATGATGGCGAAGCTCGCCCTGCTCTACACCCTTCTCGCGATGATCGCCTTCGTCCGGGGACGTGACCTCCTCGCCTTCCTGCTCCTCGTGGCCGGTTTCCTGAGCTACGAGCTCTCGCCGCTGGCCTTCGCGCTCGCGCCCTTCTTCGCCGACGGCACGAGCCGGAAGAGCCTGCGTCGCGCCGCGCTCGTCTTCGCCGGAGCGCTGCTCGTCTACGGCCTCTGGCGTCTCGCGGTCTTCAGCGCGATCGCACCGGATCTACGCGGGGCGATGGCCGGCGGCACCTCCGCGAGCACGATGCTCGCCGCGCTCGGTCGCGGTCTGGCCGGGGTGCTTCCGATCATGCTGTTCGAGAGCTGGGTCCGTTCATCGACCGTGCTCGCGACGGCCGGCTGGGCGCTGGCGGCGGCGCTGCCCCTGCTCCTCTTCGTCGGCCACCGGCGCAGGCAGGCTCGCGGACCGGCGGCGCCGACGAGGGCTGCGGCCGGCGCCCTCCTGGCCGGACTCGTCGCGACCCTCGCCGGCGCCGGCCTTTCGTTCGCGGCCATGCCGACCGCCGACCCGGGAGTGGCCTCGCGGCACACCATCGCCGCCCTGCCCGGCGCCGTCGTCACCCTCTGCGCCCTCGGGGCGCTCCTGAACGGCCTGCTCGAGCGCTCGGCCGTCGGCCGCAGCCTCATCCTGCTCGTCCCGGCGCTTCTGCTCGCGCTCGGCGGCGCCGCGCGACTCGAGACCCAGGACGACTACCGCGACGCC
>JBFIHP010000215.1:0-6061 GCA_041601735.1 Planctomycetota bacterium
CGGAGCAGCTCGCCGCCGCCAAGGCGAAGAGCGACGAGGCCTGGCCGGTGGCGATCGCGCACGCGCTCCAGCGCGGGCGCGACGTCTACGTGGCCGAGGCCTGCTGGCATTGTCACAGCCAGTTCGTCCGGCCGGTCGCCAACGAGGACATGCGCTACGGTCCGGTCAGCACGACCGAGCAGGACAACAACGCCCTGCAGCGACCGATGCTCTGGGGCACCCGGCGCGTCGGGCCCGACCTCACCTACGAGGGCGGGAAGCGCTCGAACGACTGGCACGCCGCGCACCTCTACAATCCGCGCGACACCTCGCCCAAGAGCGTGATGCCGCAATACCCCTGGTACTTCCGCGAGGGCCATCAGGTCTTCCGTCGCATCGACCCGAAGACGGCGGACCTGCAGGGGCTCGATCCGGAGACCGCCTATCCCTACCCCGGCGTGCATGACACGCAGGAGGAGGCGGAGGCGGCGATGGCGGCGCTGAAGGCCGAGCTCGAGAAGGACCAGGACCTCGCGGCGGAGGCCGAGCGGCTCTTCGTCGATGCGGGCATCGGTCCTGACGGGGACGGTCTCGCGCTGATCGCCTATCTCCAGTGGTTGGGCACCTGGCGGCCCGAGGACACGAGGGGGAACCAGCCATGAGCGAGAATCAACCGAGAGAGGGGATCGCGCGGGATCTCGGGCCGAAGCATCGCCTGATGCTGGGGCTCTTCATCGTCGTGGTCTTCGCCGGCGGCGCCGCCTTCTTCTGGAAGCTCTGGGAGTTCCTCCAGGACCTCACCGACGAGGACGGCCTGCACTTCGCCGGTTCGCATCTTCTGACCTACTGCCTGGTGGCCGCGGGCTTCCTGTTGCTGCTGGCCTACGGTTTCCTGACCGGCCACTTCGCCGAGATCGAGAAGCCCAAGTACGACATGCTCGAGAACGAGGAGCGTCATGACCGACAAGAATTCGCTTGATCTCGAGAAGGACGGGTCGGACCAGAGTCCCTACGAGTTCCGCTACGACCACGGGCGCATGCCCTTCTTCATGAAGCTCGTCTGGATCTTCTTCCTCGTGCTCGCCACCTGGTACATCGTCCAGTACCTGCTCGTCGCCCTCGGCGAGGAGATCGGTGGCTGACCCTTCGAGCTGCGACCACTGCGGCCTGCCGCTCGGCACATCCGGCCGGGGGCAGGCCGCGGGGCCGCGATTCTGCTGCCTCGGCTGTCGCATGGCCCAGGCCCTCGCCGGCGAGGGCAAGGGACCGCTCGACTTCCTCGAGGCCCGACTGCTCTTCTCCGCCTTCCTCGCCATGGGGGTGATGACCTTCAGCCTGGTCCTCTACGGCGAGTCCGTCTACGGCGCGGAGAAGGACACGGCGATGGACGCGGTGCGCGCGATCGGCAGGCTCGCGCTCGCACTGTTCTCGCTGCCGGTCTTCCTCCTGCTCGGCATCCCGCTCCTGCGCGGGGCCTGGCTCGATCTCAGGGCCGGGGCGATCCGCATGGACGGCCTCATCACCATCGCCACGCTGGCGGCCTATGCGCTCTCGGTGCGCAACTCCTTCGCCAACGAGGGCGAGGTCTACTACGAGACCGCGACGATGGTCCTCGTCCTGGTGACCTTCGGGAGGCGCCTCGAGGCGGCATCCAGGGTGAAGGGCCGGGACGCGGCGACCGAGCTGGCCCGGCTCCTGCCCGAGCGCGCCCATCGCATCGAGGCCGCCGCGACCATCGACATCGATCCGAAGGAACTCCGCTCCGGCGACCTCGTGCGCGTCCTCCCCGGCGAGGCCGCGCCCGCCGATCTCGTCGTCGTCACCGGCGAGAGCGAGGTCCGCGCGGCCCACGTCACCGGCGAGTTTCGACCGGCGGCGGCCTCGCCCGGCCACGAACTGCCCGCGGGCGCCCTGAACGGTACCGGCGTCCTCGAGGCCCGCGTGCTGCGCCCGGCGGAGGAGGGCAGTCTCGGCCGCATCAGAAGGCTCCTCGATTCGCCGCTGGGCACGAGCCGTTTCATCCGCCTGGCCGATCGACTCGCGGGTCGTCTCGCCCTCGTGGCGATCGTGGTCGCGATCGTCGGCGGCCTTCGCGCGGCGCGGCTCGAGAACCTCGGCGCCGGCATCGAGGTCGCGCTCAGCGTGCTCCTGGTGGCCTGTCCCTGCGCGCTCGGTCTCGCCACGCCCCTGGCCTTCCGCGCCATGCGCGCGGCGCTGGCCCGGCGCGGCGTCCTGGTCCGCGACTCCGCGGCGCTCGAGGCCGCCGCCGAGGTCGGGCACGCCCTGCTCGACAAGACCGGCACGGTCACCGAGTCGCTCGGCCGCCTCGAGCCCGTGGCCGGCTCGACCGACGAGGGCATGGCCCGGATGGCCGCGCTCGTCGCCTCGTCGAATCACCCCCTCGCGCGCGCGGTCAGGACCGACGGGCGCCGCCCCGAGTCCCTGCAGGTGGTTCCCGGCGCCGGCGTCCTCGGCCGCCTGGAGGGGCGCGACTGCCGCGCCGGCAGCCCGGTCTGGATGGACCGCGAGGGCTTCGTCTGGGACGAGGGCCTGAGCGAGCGACGCCGTGAGCTGAGCGCATCGGGCGCGACCCTGGTCGCCTACGCCGAGGACGGCCGCGTCTCGGGTCTGGCCGCGCTCGAGCAGAGCCTGAAGCCCGGCGCCGTCGCCGCCGTCGCCGACCTCAGGGCGCTCGGCCTCGGGGTCGAGATCCTGTCGGGCGACGCTCCGGAGGCGGTGCGCCGCATCGGCGAGCAGCTCGACCTGCCGGCACGCGGCGGCATGAAGCCCGAGGACAAGTCGGCGCGTCTCGCCGAACTCCATGCCGACGGCAAGAAGGTGCTGATGGTGGGTGACGGTCTGAACGACGCGCCGGTTCTGCGCTCGGCCGACGTCGGCGTCGCGGTCGCCGAGGCCACCGCCGCGGCGCGCTCGCAGGCCGGTATCGAGATCATGGCCGAGGACCTCGCCGGTCTGCCGCTCCTGGTCCGGGCCTCGCGCCGGCTGCGCCGCGTGGCGCTCGGCAACCTCGGCTGGACCTGCGTCTACAACCTCGGGGCGCTTGGCCTCGCGGCGATGGGCAAGCTCCACCCGCTGGCCGCCGTGAGCCTGATGATCATCTCGAGCCTGGTCGTCTGCGCGCGCAGCTACCGGCTGATGGACTTCGGCTCGGAGGGGCAGGCTTGAGTCCCTTCGAGAGCATCCTGTTCGGCCTCGGGCTCGGGATCGCGAGCGCGCTCCACTGCGCCGCGATGTGCGGCGTCTTCGCGCTCCGCGCCGCATCGGCCACCTCGAGTCTCGCCGCCTTCTGTCGCTTCGCCTCCTACCTCGGCGGCAAGACCTTCACCTATGCCTTCATCGGCGCGCTCGCCGGCTACATCGGCGCGCGTGTCGTGACCGATTCGACCGAATGGCGGGCCTGGCTCGGGATCGGGGCCGCGAGCCTGATGATCCTCGCCGGCGTCCTGTCGTTCTTCCCGCGACGGTCCGCTTCGATCGCCGCCCGCTTCTTCGGACCGGCCCTGCAGCCGCTCGTTCGCGGGATGGGGCGGGTCTCCTCCGGTTTCCCGCTCGGCGCGCTCACCGGCCTTTTGCCCTGCGGCGTCGTCTACCTCGCCGCCGCCCAGGGCGCCGCCGCGGGCTCGGTGCTGCACAGCATCCTGCTCATGATCGCCTTCGGCTTCGGGACGATGCCCGCGCTGATCACGGTCGGTCTTCTCGGGCGGGCCGGCGGCCTGGGCGGCACGCGCGGCGCCGGCGCCCTCGGCCTGCGTCTTGCCGGAGGGGTTTTGCTGGTGGCCATGGGTGTCGTAGCCTTCTGGCGAGCCCTTTCGCCCCTTCTCGCCGAGCCCGGAGCCGCTCCTTGCTGCCACTGAAGAAGAACGAGCGAGTCCGGATGATGGCCGCCGTCTCGACCCGCGGCGCGGCCTTCACGGCCCTGCGCGTCGTCGTCATCACGCTCTCGCTCGCGATCCTTCTGGCGATCCCGCTGACCGGGCTCGTTCGCGTCGATCTCTGGGGCGGCCACCATCTCTTGCTCGGCGAAGAGGTGAATCTCGTTTCGGCCCTGAAGGGCTTCGTCATCGCCATGGCGATCCTCTACGGCGGCACCTTCGTCTCGAACATGGTCGTCGGCCGCTTCTTCTGCGGCTGGGGCTGTCCCGTCGGCTTCGTGAGCCGCTTCGGCGAGGACGTCGCCAACGCGAAGACCGGCGGTCGCAAGATCTTCGAGCACCTGAAGGGCGCCGGCTTCGTCGGCACCTTCATCATCGCGGTCATGCTCTGGTGGGTAGACCCGATGGTCATGGTGGGCGGCAGCTGGACCGCGCGCCTTCTGACCTTCGCCGTCTTCGTCGCCCTCTGGGCCGGCGGCTTCGGCCACGCCTTCCTCTGGCGCTTCGGTTTCTGCGTCTCGGTCTGTCCGATCGGGCTCTACTACCGCTTCGTCACCTCGAAGGCGCCGGTCGGCATCGCCTTCATCGAGAACCCGAACCCCTGCATCGAGTGCGGGGCCTGCGAGAAGATCTGTCCCGTCGCCATCGACCCCAAGGCCCTCGGCCAGGAGATCAGGAGCGAATCGACGGCCTTCGACGCCGAACCCGAGCGCTACGGCGACGCCGAGTGCATCCGCTGCGGCGATTGCATCGAGGCCTGCCGGATGGTCTTCTCGAAGCGGCCCGGCGAGGTTCCGCCGCTCCGTTTCGGACGGGTCGAGGACAAGGTGGGAGAGAAACAACCTGGGTGATTTCGCCCAGGAACGACGACTCCGGCGGCTCGATCGTGACGATCGGGCCGTCCAGGTGATCTCGAACGAGATGGTCGAGGTCCCCGGGGTCGGTCCATGCCGGGCGCGTCGGCCGGGAACGGAGTTTGCTCTGGCCCCTCGATCGCCCTATCACTACCGGAACGGGTCGCCGCCATCCGGCCCGGACGACACGAACATGACACGGAGAAGGACCACGACCATGCACAGGAACATCCGCACGATCGGAACGCTCGCCCTCAGCCTTGCCCTCGGCCTCGTACTCGTCGCCTGCGGCGGCGAGGACAAGCCGGCGAAGAAGAAGGCCACCAAGCCCGCCGCCTCCGGCAGCTCCAAGCCCGAGGCCCCGAGCGTCGACATGACCAAGCTCGGCAGCGTCAAGGGCAAGGTCGTCTTCAAGGGCGCCGCACCCGCGATGGCGCAGCTCGACACCTCGAAGGACAGCTGGTGCGCCGAGCACAGCGAGGTCATGGACGAGACCTTCGTGGTCGATGCGAACGGCGGCCTTCGTGACGTCGTCTGCTACATCGAGGGCCTCGACGCCGTGGCCGACAAGTTCCCGGCCCCGAAGGGCCCGGCGCGACTCGTCCAGGAGAACTGCCACTACGTGCCGCACGTCCTGGTGCTGCGCGCCGAGCAGGAGCTCCAGGTCGTCAACGCCGACGAGACGAGCCACAACTACCACTTCGTCGGTCGCGCCAACGACGAGATCAACCGGACGCAGCCGAAGCCCGCGACCGACACCGTCCTCTTCGAGTCGGCCGAGCTGAACGCGAAGTTCTCCTGCGACATCCACCCCTGGATGAACTGCCACGTGCACATCTTCGATCACCCCTGCTTCGCGGTCAGCGCCGCCGACGGCAGCTTCAGCATCACCGGCATCCCCGCCGGCAGCTGGAAGCTCCGCCTCATGCACGCCGACGCGAAGACCACCAAGGGCACGATCGACGTGACCGTCACCGCGAACGGCACGGTCGATGTCGGCACCGTCGAGTTCACGAAGTGATCGCCTGAACGATCCGCGATTCGCCATGAAGGGCGCCGTCTCCGGACGGCGCCCTTTCTTCTTGGCGCGACGACAGGAGCGCCGGTCCGACAGACCGGCCATCGGACGCTCGTCCGCGATCGAGCTGCGGATTGCGCGTTTGGCGCCCCGCGCTGGAGCCGAGGAGCGCCGGTCCGACAGACCGGCCATCGGATGCTCGACCGCGATCGAGCTGCCGGTTTCGCGTCGGGCGCCACGCGCTGGAGCCAGGACCAGGAAAAAGGCCGCTCTGTCAGAGCGGCGCTCCTGCGGCGTTCCCGCGGCGCTCCTGCGAC
>JBFIHP010000216.1:0-6027 GCA_041601735.1 Planctomycetota bacterium
CCCAGGAGAGGGCCGAGGCCCCTTCGAGCGCGCGCGCGGCGAGCGTCCCGCGCAGGCCCTCGTCGTCGGCGAGGCGTCCGAGCGCCTGCTCCAGTTCCTCGGGTCGCGTCGGGTCGATGAAGAGCCCGCCGCCCTCCAGGATCTCGGGCAGGGGGCTCTCCCTCGTCGCGATGACGGCGGCGCCGCAGGCGGCCGCCTCGACCGCCGGCAGGCCGAAACCCTCGCAGAGCGAGGGCAGGACCAGCGCCAGCGCGGTCGCGGCCAGATCGCGGTAGGTCTCGTCGTCGATGAAGTCGGTGAAGGCGACGCGCTCCTCGAGGCCGAGGTCGCGGCGCAGTTCCATGAGCCGCCCGAGGTCGCCGTGGAAGACGTCCCTGGCCAGGGTTCCGGCGAGCAGCAGCTTGAGGTCCGGCCGCGAATCCGCGATCCGCGCGAAGGCCCGGAGCAGCAGGTCTACCTGCTTGTGCGGGTTGAAGCCGCCGAGATAGAGGAAGTGGCGCTCGTCGTCCGCGACGCCGAAGCGCGCGGCGGTCGCGCGCGCAGCAACCCAGTCTCGGGGCGGTGTGAAGACGGCGGAGGGAGCCTCGACGGCGACGTCGATCTTCTGCTCCGGGATGCGAAGCACGCTCACGAGGTCGCGCTTCGCCGCGGCGGACACGGTCAGGACTCGCGTCGCAGCCCTTATCGCGGCCTTCACCTTCAGGTTCCAGAAGAGCTTCGCCCGGCCGTTCGAGAAGCAGTGCTCGGGGTAGCGCTCGGCGATGGCGTCGTGGATGCCGACGACGTTCCTCAGACCCCGCGGCGCGGGGAACCAGCTGTAGACGGTCGGATAGAAGAAGACGTCGGGGCGCCGGCGCTTCAGGGCGCGGCGGAGGCGGAGGAGGTCGAAGGGCGAGCGCGCGCCTTCGGCCGAGGCGGCCTCGGAGGGCGCCGCCGAGAGCTCGACGGCGACGATTTCGGCCCGATCCGCGAGATGCGCGACGAGTCCGGAGTTCTCGGCCTCGATGAAGAGCCGGAAGGCGTGGGAGCTGTCGAGATCGAGGAGGGCGGTGACGAGCTCACGGGTGAAGCGTCCGTAGCCGCGTCGGTTGGCCCAGGATGTCAGGTCGATGCCGATCCGCATGATCTCCCGTGCCGGCCCGGGCCGCGCTCAGGGTCGCGGCGCGGTCGAGGGCTCCTTCCGGGGCTCGAGTTTCTGTTCCTCGTGATACTCGAAATCGGTGTTCACGGCCCAGATGTCGTGCTCGGCGCCCTCCATGTTCCAGATCGCCATCATGGCGGTCAGCATGGAGTGATCCTGGTTGTTGTACTTGTGCATGCCGTTGCGACCGATCGGGTGCAGGTTGGCGATGCCGTCGATGTAGCCGCGGACGGTCTCGAGGTGCTCGCGGTAGACCGAGTCGTAGATCGGATAGGCCTTCTCCTGCCGGATGACGCAGCCGTCGAAGACCTTGGCCGGGTCCGCGAGCCCGAGCGCGGCGATCTCCTTCTTGCCCAGTTCGATCAGGTCGGCGTCGTCGGAGGTCCAGAGCCCGTCACCCTCGAAGCAGAAGTACTCGAGCCCGAGACAGGTCTTGCCCTCGTCGGGGATCATGTCGCGGCTCCAGTTGTTGAAGTTCTGGATGCGGCCGACCTTCACGCCCGGCGTGTGCACGTAGATCCAGTTGTCGGGGAAGAGGTCCTCCTGATCGAGCATCAGGGCGACGACCAGGAAGTCGCGATAGCGCAGGCCCTCGCCGCCCAGGCGCGCCTCCTCCGGGACGACCGGGCCGAGCGCGCGCACGAGGTCGCGAACCGGCATGCTCGAGATCACGTGATCGGCGGCGATCCGTCGCCGGCCCTCCGGACCCTCGACCAGGACCGCGACGGCCTCGCCGTTCTCGACCTCGATCTCGAGGGCCTTCGTGTTCATCAGGACCTCGCCGCCCATCTCGCGGATACGATCGCGGCACTGCTCCCACATCTGGCCGGGGCCGAGACGGGGGTAGCGGAACTCGTCGATGAGGCTCTTGATCTTGTTCGAGCGCCGGTTGACCGCGGCGGCGTTCAGGATGGCCTTGCCGAGCGAGAGGTTCTGGATGCGCTGCGCCGCCCACTCGGCGCGGATCTCGGTGCAGGGGATGCCCCAGACCTTCTCGGTGTAGGTCTTGAAGAAGATCTCGTAGAGCCGCTTGCCGAAGCGGTTGGAGACCCACTGCTCGAAGTTGTCCTCGACCGGGCTCGGCCTCAACTGCGCCTGCAGGTAGCTCCACACGATCGCGATCGAGTTGAAGATGCCGAGACCGAGCAGGGCGTTCTTGGCCTTCAGGGGGTAGTCGAAGAACCTGCCGCGGTAGTGGATGCGCGAGAGCCGCGGCACCTTCATGAACTCCTCGTCGAGGATCTCCTCCCAGAGGCGCTGGACCGGCTCGATCTTGGTGAAGAAGCGGTGACCGCCGATGTCGAAGCGATAGCCCTTGTAGACCGCGGTCCTCGAGATGCCTCCGACCATGTCGGAGGCCTCGAGCACGGTCACCCGTCGGCCGGCGCGGGCGAGCTGATAGGCCGCGGTGAGCCCCGCGGGACCGCCGCCGACGACCACGGTATGGTCCCCGTCCGCGAGACGTTTGGTGGGGCGCTTGCTGTCCTCGGCGTTCTCGACCATGCCTCCTCGCTGGCTCGCGTCTTCTTCGCGCTCGGCGTTCATCTTATGTCGGCATCCCCGGCCGCACAGGGTCAGCGGAACCGGACTGCATGATTCCCCGCGTTTTCGGCATCAGCGCTCGACCTCGCCCGTGCCGCCCCCGACCTCGATCAGGCAGACCTCCGGAGGGCAGAAGAGCCGGATTCGCGGTGCATGATTACCCTCCATGCCGATCCCGGCATTGACGTTCAGCCAGTGGTCCTCGAAGCGATGCAGGCCGCGTGCGAAGCGCCGCGGCAGCGAGCTGAGGGTGAGCGGGGCGCCGAAGCCCGGAATCACGATCTGACCGCCATGGGTGTGCCCGGCCAGGTGCAGATCGACTCCGCGGCCGACCAGGTCGCGGGTCTGATCCGGCATGTGCGAGACCACGATCGAGAGCTCGGCCGCGTCGGCGGGAGCGCGGATGCGGTCGAAGTCGGCGTGGTGGACCCGGGCGCCGAAGACGCGCAGGCGGCGGCCGTCCTCGAGCTCGAAGACCCGCTCCTCGTCCACCAGATGGACGAGATCGAGACCCTCGAAGACCTGCCGGCGCAGCCCGCTCGGTTCGGCATGGCCATCGACCACCACGATGCCGAGACGGGCGCGGAGGGCGCCGAGGAAGCGCCGCGCCGCGGCCATGGCGGGACCGGGCTCCGCGAAGGGGCCGGCGATGTAGTCGCCCGAGAACAGGACCAGGTCGGGTTCGAAGGCGTTGACGCGTCGAGCTGCCTCGTCCTCGCGATCGCAGTGCCCGACCGTCTGCAGGTCGGAGACGTGCGCGATGCGGATCGGCCGACCGGCGGCGAAGCGCTCGATCGTGATGCGTTCGCGGCGGGTCTGGAGGCGATCGGGTTCGCCGAGCGCCGCCCAGAGCGAGAGCAGGAGGATCGGCAGGGAGACCAGGGCGGCGGCCCGGCTCCTTCTGAACTGGAGGATGCCGATCACCGGCAGGACGATCCCGAAGGCATAGTAGCCGAAGGCGATCAACACGAAACCGGAGACGTTCGCGCCGCCGGGGGCGAAGCCGACGAAGACCCCGAAGCCGAGCAAGAGCGCGGCGAAGCCGCCGAGGCAGCACCAGAGTCGGCGCAACGGTTGGGCCGCGAGGCGGCGCGAGAGTCGCCAGACGACGATGACGAGCATGGCCGAGACGGCGAAGTAGAAGGCCTGCTGGATCTGGTAGGGCAGCATCAGGTTTCGCTGCCCGTGTCCGGAGTCGCGACGATGACCTCGCCGCGCGCGAGGCGCTTCTTCCAGCCGCGGATGCCGCGGCCGAAGCGCATCCCGAGGATCTTGGTGAAGAACTCCCAGCAGGTTCCCATGCGAACGTGCGAGGTGCCGGCGGAGCGCATCTGCGCGAAGACGTTCATCTCGAGGACGCGCAGTCCGAGGGCCTTCGCCTTGATCATGATCTCGGGGTCGAGGAACCACTGCTTCGATTCGAGTTCCATCTTCTTCAGCGCCTCCGCGGGGAGGATCTTCGGGCTGCCGTTCACGTCGATCGAGCCGAGGTTCGGGAACAGGATGAAGACGAAGAGGTTGTAGCAGACCGAGATGATCTTGCGCTTCAGCCCGTCGAGGCGGAACCGGCGGCGGACCTTGCCGAGCAGGTTCGGCCCGCCCTGGGCCAGGACCTGGAAGAGCTTGACGACGTCCTCGGCATCGACCTGACCGTCGGCCGGAATGATGCCGATGAACCGCCCCCGCGCCCGCGCGATGCCCTGGATGACGCCGTTGCCGTAGCCGATGTTCTCGGCGACGCACAGCGGGACGACCGGGAGCCCCTCGGCGACGAAGCCCGCGATGATCTCGCCGGTCCGGTCGGTCGAGCCGTTGTCCACCAGGACGAGTTCCACCGCGACCTCGGCCTCGGCGAAGGCCCGGTGCAGCTGCGGCACGGTGAATCCGAGCACCTCCTCCTCGTTGTAGCAGGGGATCACCATCGAGAGCTCGGGACGGTCGGGCATCACGGGCAGTTTCTCGCGACGGGGAGGGCGGGGAAGGCGGAAATCGGCGGACGTCCTCGCATCGGTCTGGTCCTGGCCGGGCTCCGCAGCCGAAATCGGGGTGACAAACGAATCGACGAAGGACATGTTATGTCGCAGGACGGAGCCGCGGCAGGTAATTTTTTATGAAGCCAACCGAGACGCGAGAGCAGGGCGGAGCCGGATGAGCGCGAGGAAGCTCGGTCTCGGACTCGTGATGCTCTACGCCGGCGAGATCGGCGGAAAGCTGCTCGCGATCCTCGTCTTCGGCCGTCTCTGGCGCGTCCTCGGCGAGAGTCGCTTCGGCGACCTCGGGTTCGCGCTCGGGCTCCTCTTCGTCGCCAATCTCTTCCTCGACGCCGGGCTGGCGCCCTGGGGCGCGCGCGAGGCCGCGCGCCGTCCGCGCGAGACCGCGCTGCTCGCGGGTCGGATCATGCGCATCCGCCTCTTGCTCCTCGTGGCGGCCGCCCTCGGCCTCGCCATCGCGGCGGCGCTGTCGCCCGGCGACGATCGCGCGCGTCTGCTCGTCGTGCTCTACGCGGCGGCGCTGGTGCCGGCGCCCTTCCTGCTCAACTGGGCCTTCGAGGCCCGCGGCGAGATGGGCGTCGTGGCGGGGTCCTCGTTCCTGAGGCAGGTCATCCTTGCGGCCGGCGTCTTCCTCCTCGTGACCGGCCCCGATCGGATCCTCCTCGTGCCGCTGATCGACGGGACGGCCTTCCTCGCGGCCGTCGCGCTGCAGCAGGTCCTCCTGCGGCGGCGGATCGGCGCGCTCGGACTCGTTCGCGACCCCGGCGAGCTCGGCCTCGTGATCCGCGAGAGCCTGCCGCTCGCGATCTCGAGCCTCGTCTGGGCGCTGCGGCTCTTCGCGCCCCTGATCGGCCTCTATCTCTTCGTGTCGCCCGCCGAGACCGGCCGCTTCGACGCGGCCCACCGCCTGATCATCGCCCTCCATGCCCTGGTCTGGCTCTACTTCGTGAACCTCCTCCCGGAGATGGCGCGCCGCGCCCACGACCGGGCGGCGCTCGCGCGGCTCCAGCTCCGCTCGCTCGTCCTCGTCGCGGCCGCCGTCGCCGTCTGTCTGCCGGTCGGCATCGTCCTGGCCGAGCCGATCCTCGGTCTCGTCTACGGCCCCGACTCGGCGGCATCGGCCCGGGCCTTCGCGGTCCTGGGCGGTCTTCTCGCCGCGGCCTTCCTCTCGGGTCACGCCCGCTACGGCCTGATCGCGCTCCGACGCCAGGGCCTCGAGCTCGCGGCCAGCGCCGCCGGCGGGCTCGTCTCCGTGGTCGCGGTGCTGGTCCTGCGCGGCTCGCTCGACGCCGGGAGCGCGGCCTGGGCCCTCGTCGCCGCCGAGATCACGACCGGCCTCGTCGCGGCCCTGGC
>JBFIHP010000217.1:0-6018 GCA_041601735.1 Planctomycetota bacterium
GCGGCGTCGGTCACCTCCGCCTTCGCCTCGGTGGCCTCCTCGCTGCTCGTCTTCGGCTTGGCGGCCTTCGCACCGTAGGGATGGATCGGCTGGGCTTCCGTCTTCGCCATGTCCGAGCCGGTCGTCGCCACCTCCTCGGTCTTCGGGATCGTACGCTTCGGTTGCTCCTTCAGCGCCACGACGACGCGGCACTTGCCGAGCCCCAACTCGAGGCCGGGGCTGAGCGGATGCCGGTCGCCCTTGGACAGGACCGGGCCGCCCTTGACGCGGGTCTTGTTCGAGCTGCCGAGGTCCTCGATGTAGAGGACGCCTGCTTCCTCGACGATGGCTGCGTGACGGCTCGAGACGTTCTGGTCGCGGAATGCACAGTCGCTCGCGGGGTCGCGTCCGAGACGCATGCCGGCCTTGATCGCGACCTCGCGCGGCTCCTGGTCCGGTTCCTCGATCTTGAAGACGAGCTCGGTCATGGTTCCTCCTGGGGAGCGACTCTCAGAGCTTGCAGGTGATGGCGCCGAGACGCTCGGTGAGCTTGCGGTTCTCGCTGTAGTCCACGGGCATCACCACGATCGCCGGGCGGTCCTGCTGGAAGGCCTCCTCGAGGGCGCCGCGCAGGTCGCGGGCGTTCTCGACCCGCTTGCCCCAGCAACCGAAGGACTCGGCCAGCTTGACCCAGTCGGGATTGGTGAAGCGCAGATCGGAGTGACGGCCGAACTGATTGGTCTGCTTCCACTTGATGAGGCCGTACTCGCAGTCCTCCCAGACCAGCGAGACGAAGTTGAGCTTGCGGCGTACCGCGGTCTCGAGGTCGTGGACGTTCATGAGGTAGCCCGCGTCGCCGGCGACCGCGACCACGCGGCGGTCGGGGTGGACGAGCTTGGCGGCCATCGCGCCGGGGAGCGCGAAGCCCATCGAGCAGAAGCCGTTCGAGATCAGGCAGGTGTTGGGCTCGTCGCACTGGTAGTAGCGACCGACCCACATCTTGTGGGCGCCGACGTCGGACAGGACGATGTCGTCCGGACCCATGACCTGACGGAGGTCATAGAGGGCCTTTTGCGGCCGGATCGAGCCCTCGGTGTCGTCGTTCGCGTGGGCCTCGAGGTCGTCGATCATGACCTTGCGGAACTCGGCGAAGCGCGTGATGTCGAAGAGC
The DNA here is from genome assembly GCA_041601735.1 of Planctomycetota bacterium. Lineage (GTDB taxonomy): Bacteria > Planctomycetota > DRQF01 > JACKGY01. Next base: position 1,151 of record JBFIHP010000217.1, read on the forward strand.
GGCTTCGCCGGCATCTCCTGATTCAGCTGCCAGATGGAGTCGGCGATGTCGGCGGCCAGCTCGACGTCCGGGTCGTAGTGGCGGTCGATCTCGGCCGGCTCGAAGTCGATGTGGATGACCGACTTCTCGCGGCCGATGTTCCAGAAGCGCGGATGGTACTCGACCAGGTCGTAGCCGACGCAGATGACCAGATCGGCCTTCTCCATCTCGCAGGTGATGTGGTCGCGAGCCTGCAGGCCCATCGTGAACAGGCAGTGCGGATCGTCGCGGGGGATGACGCCCTTGCCCATGAAGGTGCTCACCACGCCGATGCCGCTCTTCTTCGCGAACTCGCGCAGCTGGGCCGTGGCCCGCTTTCTGAGCGAGCCGTTGCCCGCGAGGATGACGGGGTGTTTCGCCTTCTTGATCAGCGCGAGGGCTTCCTTGACCGCCTTGTGATCGGCGCCGGGCCGGCGAACGCGGCGTGGTTCGAGCGGCTGGTACTCCTCGGGCACATCCTCCTTGGCGAGGTCCTCGGGCAGCTCGATGTGGCAGGCGCCGGGCTTCTCGGCCTGGGCGACCTTGAAACCCTTGCGGATCATCTCGGGGATGTTCGTCGGATGGTGGACCGTGAAGTTCCACTTGGTGACCGGCGCGAACATCCGGACCACGTCCATGTTCTGGTGCGATTCCTTGTGGAGCCGCTGCGTGTCCGCCTGACCGGTCAGGACGATCATCGGGGCGCGGTCCATGTTGCCGTCGGCGACGCCCGTGATGAGATTCGTGGCTCCGGGGCCGAGGGTGCCGAGACAGACGCCTGCGCGGCCGGTGAGGCGGCCGTAGACGTCGGCCATGAAGGCGGCGACCTGTTCGTGCCGGCAGAGGACGAAGTCGATCTTCGAGTCCATCAGCGAGATCATGATGTCGGCGTTTTCCTCGCCGGGAAGGCCGAAGATGTACTCGACGCCTTCCTTCTCCAGGCACTTGACGAACAGGGTAGAGGCCTTCATGGGCAGGTCCTTTCGATTGGGAGCGGGCTCGAGGATTCCTCGGTCCGGGCATCGGGGCCCACCCGATGGCTCGGGAGCCCATGCCGCGGACCGGTCGATTCCGACAGGAAAGGATTAGACTATTGGCGGTCCCTTGTAAATCGACGGAGTGCCCGCGCGTGAACTCGATCGTCGTAGCCGCCCGTCTCCTGGCCCGGTTCGAGGCCGCTGCCGCAAGATCGGCGCCGACGGAGGCGCTGGCGCTCCTGATCGGCCTGATCGACGCGGAGAAGGTCTCGGTCGTCGAACTCGAGATCGTCGCGAACACGGCGGAGGACCCCGAGCGGCGCTTTCGGCTCGCGCCCCGGGACTGGGTGGTCGCGCGTCGGCGAGCGCAGGGCGAGGGCCTCGACATCGTGGGCCTCGTTCACGCTCATCCGCGCGGCCCCGCGCGTCTCTCCGATGAAGATCGGGCGGCGCTGGCCCGCCTCCATCCGGTCGGCCCGAGCTGGCCGATGCTGCTCTGCACGGGAGATCCGACGGGGCGCTGGACCTGGTCCTGCTGGCGGTTGAATGACCTTAGTGTCGAATCGGTATCGATTTGCATCACTTGAAGACGACGTGAATTCGGCCTCGCATCGGGAACGAGTGATTGAAAGGGGCCCCGCCTTTGTCAGACTCGCGATGTCGGGCTGCGAGACGGTCCGACCGCTGCGACCAGATTCGACATCCCGGGGGCCTTCAGGGCCCTCCTCACGCTGCCGGAGAGACTGCCATGTCCGCATGCCGCCGCGGTATCGCCCTCCTCGTCGCTCTCGTCTGCTTCGCCGCCGTCGCGAATGCGCAGAGCACCACCTTCATCTTCGATCTCGACGCCGCCCAGGTGGCAGGCGGAACCTCGACTTCGACCAGCTACGGTCGCGGCTTCGCGACGCTCGATTCGAGCAACGTCTTCACCGTCACCATCTTCCATGACGTCGTGAACCCGAGCTTCATGACGATGGACTTCGGAGCGGTGGGGGCGACGGGTGCGAACTACAACTTCTTCACCACGACCGCGAGTCCCGCGCAGCTGAGCTTCACGCTCTTCAGCGCGGCCGACGCCACGACCATCCTGAACGACGGCGCCTTCGTGCAGATCTACGACGCGGCGAGCCAGCCCGTCATTCGCGGTCAGATCACCAACAAGTTCACGAGCCAGGTGTTCATCTCGGAGTGGTGCCACGATCCCGTGCCGCCGGCCCAGAGCGTCGGGATCGACACCAATCTCGACGGCATCCCGGCCACCTCGAACTTCCAGGGCGACGACGAATTCATCGAGTTCGTGAACGGCAGCGACCAGAGCGTGATGCTCGACAACTGGACCATCACCGACGGCTTCGGCCTGCGGCACACCTTCCCGGCCGGCACGACCCTGCTTCCGGGCGAGTCCATCGTGGTCTTCGGCGGCGGGGACCTGACCAACTACATCGGTCAGGGCCTTCTGGCCCAGACCGCGAGCACCTTCTCGTTGGGGCTCAACAACTCCGGTGACACGATCACGCTCTTCGACGCCGGCGGCAACATGATCGACACCGTGACCTGGATTGGCGGGACGCTGGGCGACACCGACGGCGAATCGACGACCCTCGTTCCGGCGATCCCCGGCGGTGCGCAGACGCCGACGACGATGCTCCTCAACAACCTGACCCACACCCCGGGCTTCCGGGACGGCGGCGACTTCCCCTGGAGCACCCAGGCCTTGCCGGGGCCGGCCTACGCCGGCAACGGTACCGACGCGAAGATCGTGGTCGGCATCAACGGATCGCTCAGCGTCACGCCGACCAACATCCACGACGTGAACGGCGGCGACGTCGTCCAGCTGACCTTCACGACCGATCAGTCGAACCTGCTGATGGGGACGCCCTTCCTCTCGGTGCTCCAGCCCTTCGCCACGGGCAACCCGGCGCCGCCCTCGGCCTTCCCGGGCGATCTCGTGCCGACCATCCGCTACAGCGCGGGGCTCCCGACCATCGTCATCGCCGACGGCCTGAGCGCGCCCTGGCTGCCGCTCAGCCCGGTGCTCGGCTTCTACACCGCCTCCGGCATCATCCCGCCGCAGTACACGGGGACGAACAACTCCTTCATGATCCTGCTCATCACCTTCGATCCGGGCATCAACATGCTCGATCTGGGCAATGCGGAGGCTCAGGAGCTGCGCGTGCTCTGAGCGCAGATTCGAGGAATCGCGAGCGGGCGTCGCGGGCCGAGGCCTCCGGCGCCCGTTCTCGTTTCAGGCGGGGGTGCCGCTCTCGGAGTCGTGGATCTGGCGCCAGGCCTCGAAGCCGCCGCGGAGGCTGTGGGCCGTCTCGAAGCCCTGCTCCAGCAGGAAGAGGGTCGCGCCCTTGCTCGAATTGCCGTGGTAGCAGCAGACGATGATGGGCTGATCGCGAGCGGTGGAATCGAGGAAGTCCTGGATGTTGCCGTTGTCGAGGGGCCTCGCGCCCGGAATGTGGCCCTCGGCGTAGGAGCCGGGATCGCGGATGTCGACGACGATGGCGGAGCCCTCGTCGAGGATCTTCTTGGCCGCGTCGAGATCGATTTCGGGGCAGCTGGACACGCTCGTGCTCCTTGACAGGGCGGGCAGGCATCGGGAACGTGCCATCCTAACCGCCACCGTCCGGGAGCAAAGAGAGCCATGGCACCGAAGACCTGCCGCGTCGGCCTGATCGGCCAGAAGTTCATGGGCAAGGCCCACGCCAATGCCGTCAGTCAGGCCCCCCGATTCTTCGACCTGCCGCTCGAGCCGCGGCTCGAGGCCGTGGCGGCCCGTGACCAGGACGACCTCGCCCGCTTCGCCGACCGCTGGGACGTCCCCCGGCGGCACCGCCGCTGGCAGGACCTCGTGGCCGATCCCGAGATCGACCTGGTCGATGTCGCGACGCCCAACCACCTCCATGCCGAGCAGGCGATCGCGGCCCTCGAGGCCGGCAAGCACGTCGTCTGCGAGAAGCCTCTGGCGGCGAGCTGGGCCGATGCCCGGGCGATGGCCGCGGCAGCGAAGGGGGCGAAGGGCAAGACCTTCGTCTGGTTCAACTACCGGCGCTGCCCGGCCGTGGGCCTCGCGCGCGCGATCGTCGCCGAAGGTCGGCTCGGGAAGATCCGTCACGTCCGGGCCCGCTACCTCCAGAGCTGGGGCGGTCCCGAGACGCCGATGAGCTGGCGCTTCCGGAAGGCGACCGCGGGCTCGGGCGCGCACGGCGACCTCAATGCGCACGCCGTCGACCTCTGCCGCTTCGTGACCGGCGAGGAGATCACCGAGGTCGGAGGCGCCCTCGCGAGCAGCTTCATCAAGCAGCGCACGAAGCCGGACGGCGGCCGGGCCCGCTGCGACGTCGACGACGCGCTCCTCTTCATCGCCGCCCTGAAGGGCGGAGGCAGCGCGAGCTTCGAGGCCAGTCGTCTGGCGCCGGGCCACCTCAACTCGAACGTGCTCGAGATCAACGGCGAGAAGGGCTCGCTCCGCTGGGACTTCGAGGACATGAACGTCCTCGAGCTCTGCGAGGACGACGCGCGGCCGGGCGAGTCGGGCTGGAAGCGCATCGTCTGCACCAGCGCCGGCAACCAGCCCTGGGTCGCGGCCTGGTGGCCGGACGCCCACGTCCTCGGCTACGAACACGGCTTCGTGAACCAGGTCGCCGACATGATGCGGGTCCTCGCCGGCAAGAAGCCCGAAGCCCCCCTGGCCGACTTCGCCGACGCCTGCCGCACCCAGGCCGTCCTCGAGGCCGCCCTCATCGCCGCCGCCGAGCGCCGCCCCGTCTCCCTCGCGGAGATGGGTTGAGGGTGGCACCGTTCTTCCGGGATTCGCGGCGGAAAGTGCCAGGCACCGTATGAGGGATTTCACCCCCGTACGGTGCC
>JBFIHP010000218.1:0-6008 GCA_041601735.1 Planctomycetota bacterium
CGACATCGACCCGCAGCGCCGGGCCTGGCGCGGCGCGCTCTTCGGGCTCGCCTTCGCCGCCGTCGTCTCCGGGCTCGTCGCCGTCGTCCTGGTCCTGCTCTGGCAGAACTACGTCGAGGGACTCCAGCCCGACTACTTCCGCAACCAGGCCCGCAGCTGGGGCCGCGACATCCAGGCCCGGATCGAGGAGCGCATCCGCATCTTCGACGGGACCGCCGGCCCCGACCGCATCGAGGACTGGCGCAACGCCTTCCCGCTCCACTTCCAACAGGTCTTCAGCGCCGAACTGGAGCGGAGCGCGGGACCGCGCCCGCGGGAACTGTCGCTCCAGATTCGTAACGAGCAGGGGCGCTACGAGACCGCGGCGCGGATCGGCAGCGCGCTCGAGGGCGGGCCGGCGCTGGGGTCCTTCGACGCCGCCGACGACCGGGGCATCTCGGTCGCCATCGCGGCGATGAAGCCGCGGCCGACCCTCGTCATCGACGGACCGCTGCGCATCGGGGCGGACGAGTCGGCCTGGGCCTGGGCCGAGGACCGCCTCCAGTTCCACGCCATCCTGCAGTTCCAGCCCTTCCAGGACGTCTCGGAACGGGGCACGACCTACGCCGCGATCCTGATGGTCGTCTACCTCGGCATCCTCTACGGCGTCATGGTCCTGGTCTTCGTCCAGGGGCGAAAGCAGATGATGCTGAGCTTCTCGGCCCAGGAGAAGGCGATCCGCCTGCGGGCGATCTCCTCGGTGGCGGAGGGCATCGCCCACGAGGTCCGCAACCCCCTGAACGCCATCTCGCTCAACGTCCAGTATCTTGAGAAGCTCGCCGGCAAGGGTCACGAGGCCCAGTCGCGGGACTACCAGCGCGTCTACCGCGAACTCGGCAAGATCCGGAAGGTGATCGACAACTTCGTCAACTTCGCGAAGCTGCGCGACCTGGAGGTCTCCGACTGGAGCCTCGACGAGGCCCTGGACCAGAGCCTCGCCATCCTGGCACCGAAGATCGAGGAGACCGGCGTGACCGTCAGTCGGGACCAGTCCGGCGATCTCCGGCTCGCCGGTGACCGTCCCAAGATCGTGAACGTCATCTCCGGCATCCTCGACAATGCCATCGACGCCGTGCGCGACCAGGAGACCCGTCTCGTGGACGTCCAGCTCGAAGGCGACGCCCGCCACGTCACGATCTCGGTCCGTGACCACGGCAGGAGCCCCGACGGCGAGGTGGTGAAGAACATGTTCGATCCCTACTTCACGACCCGGACGACCTCGATGGGCCTGGGCCTCACCCTGGCGAAGACCGTCGTCCAGTCCCACGGCGGCCGGATCGCCGCCCAGGCCGCCCCGGGCGGCGGCCTCGTCGTCACCATCACCCTGCCCCGCGAATTCTGACCCCCCGGCGTCAGTCCCGAAGCCGCCGGAAACCGGCGGTCTTGCGTCTGACGCCGATTCGCCGCTTGGCGGCGGTTTCGCCTCTGACACCGGGGGAGCGGTTTGTCCGGGTCGGGGCCCCGGCGCTATGATGCGGCGGTTCATGTCGGGGTGATCGATTGCTGGAAAGCCGCGTCCTCGTCGTCGATGACGACGTCAATCAGGCCGAATCGCTGCGCCGGGTCCTCGCGCTCGAGGGCTTCCAGGCCACCAGCGTGTCCACGCCGAGAGAGGCTCTCGACGAGGTCGCGATGCGTCGTCCCGACGCCATCGTCTCGGACCTCCGCATGGGCGACATGACCGGCCTCGACCTCTACCGGGAGGTCAAGAAGAAGCACCCGGACATGCTCTTCATCCTCATCACCGGCTTCGGCACGATGGAGACCGCCGTCGCCGCGATGCGGGCCGGTGTCCACGACTTCCTGACCAAGCCCATCGATACCGACGAACTCGTCATCAAGCTGAAGAAGGCGCTCGACTACCGCGAGCTCGCCCACGAGAACGTCATCCTGAAGGAGCGCATCGCCAGGCTCGGCGGCGTCTCCATCATCGGCGTCTCGGAGCCCATGAAGGATGTGCTCGCGCAGGTAGACCAGGTGGCCGACAGCGCGGCGACCGTGCTCGTCCAGGGTGAGAGCGGCACCGGCAAGGAGATGATCGCGCGCGCGATCCACCTGAAGAGCCGGCGGACCGAGGGACCCTACGTCAAGGTGAACTGCGCGGCGATCCCCGAGAACCTCCTCGAGAGCGAGCTCTTCGGGCACGAGGAGGGGTCGGTCACGGGCGCGGTTGCCCGCCGCATCGGCAAATTCGAGGCCGCCGACGGCGGTTCGATCTTCCTCGACGAGGTCGGCGAGATCCCGCTCCACCTCCAGCCGAAGCTGCTGCGCGTCCTGCAGGAACGCGAGATCGAGCGGGTCGGCGGCAACGAGGCGATCGCCGTGGACGTCCGCGTCATCGCCGCGACCAATCGCGACCTGAAGAAGATGGTCGAGGCCGGCGAGTTCCGCAACGACCTCTACTACCGCCTCGAGGTCATCCCGATCCGCCTGCCGCCGCTGCGCGATCGCATGGACGACGTGCTGCCGCTCGCGCGGCACTTCCTCGCCCGCTACTCCGAACGCAACGGCCGCGACATCAAGGACATCAGCGAGAGCGGCATGGCGCGGCTCATGAGTTCGTCCTGGCCGGGCAACGTGCGCGAACTCGAGAACTCGATCGAGCGCGCCGTGGTCCTGGCGCGGGGCGAAGTCCTCGAGGCCGAGGACTTCGCCTTCGTGGCAGGCGACGCCGAGGGCGGCGTCGAGGGCATCGTTGCCCAGCTCCTCGGCACGGATCTCTCGCTCGACGAACTCGAGCGCCGGATCATCCTCATGGCCCTCGAACGTTGCGAGGACAACGTGTCGCAGACCGCCCGCAAGCTGGGCATGACGCGACGCTCGCTGCAGTACCGGCTCGAGAAGATCCGCTCGGGACAGGCCGAGGGCGGCGACGAGGAGGAGGAGTGATGCGTTTCGTGCTGAACGGCGAGGCGCGCGAGGGCCGCGACGGCATGGCCCTGACCGAGCTCATCGAGGAGCTCGATCTGGCCTACAAGCGCCTCGCGGTCGAGATCAACGAGGAGGTGGTTCCGAAGGCCGCCTATCAGGACACCCACATCAACGACGGCGACAGGATCGAGATCGTGTCCTTCGTCGGAGGAGGTTGAAAGCATGCATCCAGCCGATGCACCGCTGACGCTCGGTCGGCACACGTTCAAATCGCGACTCTTCCTGGGCACCGGCAAGTACGCGACCAACCGGCAGATGGTGGACTGCCTCGAGGCCTCCGGCACCGATTGCGTCACCGTGGCGGTCCGCCGGGTCGATCTCGGCGACAAGTCCGACGCCTCCTTCCTCAACCACATCGATCTCGATCGTTACAAGCTGCTGCCGAACACGGCGGGCTGCTACACGAAGGAGGACGCCCTGCGCACCGCGCGGCTCTCGCGCGAGGCGCTCGATTGCGATCTCGTGAAGCTCGAGGTCCTGGCCGACGAGAAGACGCTCCTGCCCGAGCCGATCGAGACCCTCGCCGCCGCCGAGATCCTGGTGAAGGAGGGCTTCACCGTCCTCGCCTACACCTCGGACGACCCGATCATGGCGCGCCGTCTGGCCGAGGTCGGCGTGGCCTCGGTCATGCCGGCCGGCTCGCCGATCGGCTCCGGTCAGGGCGTGCTCAATCCGAACAACATCCGCATCATCCTCGAGACCGTCGATGTCCCGATCATCATCGACGCCGGCGTGGGCACGGCCTCCGACGTCACCCTGGCGATGGAGCTCGGTGTCGCCGGGATCCTCCTGAACACCGGCGTCGCGCTGGCACAGGATCCGCTGAGCATGGCCATCGCGATGAAGCACGCCTTGATCGCGGGGCGTCGGGCTCACTTCGCCGGGCGCATCCCGAAGAAGCTCTACGCGAACGCCTCCTCGCCTCTGGAAGGACACATCGCCTCGTCCGCGCAGTCGAGCTGAACGATGTCCTTCGCCGCCGCGAGCGACCTCGCCCTGCAGGCGGGGGCCGGGCTCTCCGCGCTCGCCGCGCTGTGGCTGGCGATGCGTCGGAGTCCGCGCCCCGGCCCCTGGCCGGTCGTCGGCGACCTCGGCGTTCCGGCCTTGATCGCCGTGATCGGCGTCGGTGCCTGGATGTTCAGCTCGGTCTTCCTCGCCTCGCTCCTCGGCGAGTTCCCCGCCCTGACCTCGGGGCTCGACGACCCGCTGACCCGCGAGGCCACCGTCAGCCACGCGGCGCAGTTCCTGGGCCGCCTCGTCGCGGTGGCGATCTGTCTCAGCCTCGTGGTCCCGCTCGTCGTTCCGACCGACCCCATGCGTGCGCGGCCGCAGCTCGCGACCAGAACGCTCCTCTGGGGTCTCGGGCTCTACGTCCTCCTCCTGCCCCTGGTGATGTTGCTCTCGCCGCCGATCGACGACAGCGGACAGATGCCGCAGGAGGCGGTGCGCGAGCTGCTCGCCATGAAGGGCGCGGTCCCGCGCACCGTGCTGTTTCTCAACGTCGTGATCGCCGCGCCCCTGCACGAGGAGATCGTCTTCCGCGGGCTGCTCCAGGGCGCGCTGCGGCGACACTTCCCGGGCCCGGTCGCGATCGCGGTGACCTCCGGCGTCTTCGCGTTGCTGCATCCCGGCGTCGAGGTCCCGGTCTTCCTCCTCGGCGTCGCGCTGGGCTTCCTCTACGAACGCAGCCGCGGCCTCGCGCTGCCCCTCATCGTCCATCTCCTGCACAACTTCATCACCTTCCTCTACATCACGGTCGGACTGTCATGAATCGCAAGCCCTGCATGAACCTGATCGACGGCGCCTACCTCGCCGACAACTGCACCGTGGTCGGTGACGTGACCCTCGGCGCCGACGTGTCGGTCTGGTACGGGACGGTGATCCGCGGCGACGTCGCGGCGATCCGGATCGGCGAGCGAACGAACGTCCAGGACCTCACCGTCATCCATCCGCAGAGCGACGAGGACGTGATCATCGGCAAGGAGGTCACGATCGGGCATGCGGCCGTCGTGCACTGTCGCGAGGTGAAGGACCGCTGCCTCATCGGCATCAAGGCCGTCCTCCTGCCCGGCGCGGTGATCGGCGAGGGCTCGATCATCGCCGCCGGAGCGCTCGTCCCGCAGGGCAAGGTGATCCCGCCGCGCTCGCTGGTCGTGGGCTCGCCCGGCCGGGTCGTCCGTGAGGTCGGCGACGAGGAGTACGCCGCGCGCATCCAGATCGCGAAGGACTACGTCGGCTACGCTCGCCGCCACCTCGCCGACTGAACGTCGCGGCCGGGGACGAGCGCGCGTCCGGCGCGGAGCCGGGTCAGGATCGCCGCCATGTCGGCGGGCGGATCGGCCCGGAAGACGCGCGCTTCCTTCTCGCCCGGAAGAAGGATCTCGAGCAGCTCCGCGTGCAGGGCCTGCCGTTCCAGCAGCGCCTCGTCGTCGAGGGTCCCCAGCGAACGCGGATCGCCGTAGAGCGGGTCGCAGAGGATCGGGTGCCCGATGTGCTCGAGGTGCACGCGGATCTGGTGCTGGCGCCCGGTCATGATCCGCACGCGCAGCAACGTCGCCTCCGCGAAGCGTTGGACGACCTCGTATTCGCTCCGGCTCGGCAGGCCGTCGGCGCGAACCTTCATCTTGAGGCGGATCTCGCTCTCGTCGTCCGGGCCGATCGGCTCCTCGATCAGGCCGCTGTCGGCCGCGACGCGACCGGCCACGAGGGCCAGGTATTCCTTGCGCGGGCGCCGCGATTCGAACTCGTCCTGCAGGGCCTGCTTGGCGGGGAAGTCCTTGGCGATCACGAGGACCCCGCTCGTGTCGCGGTCGAGGCGGTGCACGACGTGCGGCTCGATGCCGCGCTCGGCCTCGCCGCTCAGCCGGTAGCGCAGGTGAAGAGCGTTCATGATGGTGTCGTAGACGTGGCGGCCGATCGGGTGGACGAGGACGCCCGGCTGCTTGTTCAGCACGATGACCGTGCCGCTCTCGTGGAGGACGTCGAGCTCGACGCTCTCCGGGTCCTGGTCGGGCAGGTCCTCGGGGCCGACCAGGACG
>JBFIHP010000219.1:0-5989 GCA_041601735.1 Planctomycetota bacterium
GCGACCGGCGAGCTCTGGTTCGTCACCGACATGAGTGCCGCCAACGTCGAGGTCGCGGACCGCGAGACGGTCCCGCCCGGCTCGAAGGACTTCCAGGGGATCTTCGGCAGCAACGCGATGTGGTGGCTCCCGGCCGGCGGCAGGCCTCGCTGCTTCGCACGCGGGCCGATCGAGGCGGAGCTCACGGGGCCCACCTTCCTCCTGACTCCGGCGGGGGAGACCCTTCTGCTCCTCGCGATCCAGCATCCGGGCGAGCAGAACGGGACGCGGGTGGACGACGCGGCCGAATCGCGACGCTATGCCATCCGCGAGACCGGGGATCGCATCGTCTCGCAGCGTCGCATCGTGCCGATCGGGTCGAACTTCGCGGCCCTGGCGGACGGCGTGCCGCGTTCGGCCGTATGCCTGATTCGCAGGAACGAGGAGAAGGGCGCGAGAGCGAAGCCGGGCTGAGCCCCGAGGTCGCCCCGCGGCGTTAGAATCGAGCCCGTACCCGAGGCGAGAGCGATGTACGCCCGCAGCAGCCAGACCCACCCGCTCAGGATCGACACGGTGAGAGTCGCCCAGCTCGGGCCGCTCGGGCTCACCTTCTGTCCCGGCAAGAAGCAGATCGACGCCGCGAGCGGTCCCTGGTTGCGCGATCTGGATGCCGACCTCGACCGCATCGCCGAGGCGGGCTTCGCCGCGGTCATCGGCCTCATGGAGGAGGATGAGTACGGGGCCCTCCAGGTGCCGCTCGCCGCGATGAGGAGCGGTCTTCGTTCTCGCGGAATCGAGTTCCACCATGCCCCCATCCGCGACGTCTCCGTTCCCGATCGACGCTTCGAGACCTCCTGGATCTACGTCGGAGCCCGTGTTCGGCACCTCCTGCGAAGCGGTCGGGGCGTCGTCGTGCATTGCAAGGGCGGGCTCGGTCGGACCGGTCTCGTGGCGGCGCGACTCCTCGTCGAACTCGGTTCCGACTCCGACGACGCGATCGAGACGGTGCGTGCCACGCGACCTGGTGCGATCGAGACGACGACGCAGGAAGGCCACGTGCGCGCCACGGGACGACTCCTGGCCACGAGGATCGATCTCGACCGACAGGATCGCGCGGTCGGCATCATCCTGGCGGGGGCCGCCGGCGATGCGCTGGGCGCCGCGGTCGAGTTCGATTCCCTGGAGCGCATCCGGGAGCGCTTCGGTCCCGCCGGCATCCACGACTACGCCCGCTGCTACGGCGGCCTCGGACGGATAACCGACGACACGCAGATGACCCTCTTCACCGCGGAGGGAGTTCTCGAGGCGCTGGCCCAGGCGCGCGAGCCCGCCGCGGCCGAACTGCTCGCCCGCGTCGATGCCGCGTACCGCCGCTGGCGCATGACCCAGGAGGCGGGGCCCTCGTCGGCGCGCGGCAAGAGCGGTCTGCTCGGTCGGCCCGAACTCTGGTCGCAGCGCGCGCCCGGCAACACCTGCCTGAGCGCGCTCGAGCAGCGGCGATACGGGAGCCCCGAACATCCGCTCAACGACTCGAAGGGCTGCGGCGGGCTGATGCGCGTGGCGCCGATCGGCATCGTCGGCTCGCGCTTCGCGAGCCCCACGCTCACCTTCGACCTCGCGCGTCGCAGTGCCGCGCTCACCCACGGTCACCCCTCCGGGCAGTACCCCTGCGGCGTCTTCGCGGTCCTGATCCAGGAACTCTGCGACGGAGCGACGCTGGACGCGGCGCTCACGACAGCCGTCGATCTGCTGCCGGAAGACGCCGGCACGACCGAGACCCGCGCGCTCATCGACGCATCGCGGCCCTTCACGGTGCCGGACTCGCTGGTGCCCGAAGTCCTCCAGGAACTTGGACGCGGTTTCGTGGCCGAGGAGGCCCTCGCGATCGCCCTGGCCTGCGCACGTGCCGCCCCGGACGTCGAGCGGGCCCTCCTCGCCGCCGTGAACCACGGCGGCGACAGCGACAGCACGGGACTGCTCGCCGGACAGATCGTCGCCGCTCGCGACGGCGCCGGAGCCCTCCCTCCGCGGCTGGTCGAGCCCCTCGAGATGCTCGACCTCCTGCTCGAGACCGGGCGTGACCTCGCCCGCGCCTCGCGTTGGCAGGCGACGCCCGAGCGGATCGACCGCCTCCTGGCCTTCCTTCCCTTCCTCCGCGATCCGCCGGAAGACCTGATCGAGGAGATGGACGCCTACACCAGCTACCGCGACGAGGTCGGCGAGTTCGAGCAGATCCTCTATCGCGACGGCTGGATGCGGCCCTTCGACTGGCCCTCGTTCCAGAAGACCGCGGCCGCGCTCCATGCCGACGCATCGCTGCTCGGTCACGCCGACGTGGAGACTCTCCGCCGTCTCTTCGTCACCCACTTCCGCAAGGAACGCTTCTGCGAAGGGCATCTGGGCGAGGTGATCCGGGACGGCTCACTCGCGGCGATCCTCGATCGTCTGGCCTTCCTGCGTTGACGAAGGCGGGCCGGCTCAGGGCGCGAGCGTCAGGGGCACCGGATTCGAGACGTGCAGCAGGTTCAGGGCCGAATCGACCACCACGGTCGCGTGGTGGAGCACCACGCCGGTCACCGCGGGTGACAGCGTCCCCGCGCCGAGCGTGAAGGTCGTCTGCGCGCTGCCGTCGAAGGCGAGCGTGCCGAGCGAGTTCGTGAAGGGAGAGCTGTTCGGGTAGAGCAGGGTCTGGTCGAAGTAGAAGTCCTGGTTCAGGGGAATCAGGAAGCCCTGATGAAGGAAGCCGGGTGCCGTGCCGCTGAAGTTGCCGAGGACGATGAAGGTCTCGTTGCCGAGGGTCGGACCGCCGTCGAAGGAGAGGACCTGCAGGCCGCCGTTCGCGATCGAGACCGAGGCGACGTCGCCGGCGAGGCTGCTGCGGATCGCGAGGTCCGAATCCGAGATGTCGGTGTAGTCCGTCCCCGTGTTGTCCTGCCGGACGCGCACCCGAACCTGGGTCGAATCGCTCTGCGGGACCAACCAGTACCAGCTGTGCATCGTGCCGGCCGCGATGTTGCCGGGGGCGATTCCGAGCGCGATCGGCAACCAGGGGCCGGCAGCGCCGTTGAGCGAGTACTCGAGATCCCAGCCGATCGTTCCGTGCGCGACCAGGGGATGCCAGGTGATGAGCACGACCTGACCCGGCACGAGCGTCTCGCCGCCGTTCGGCGAGTCGAGCTTGACGTGAGCGGCGAGAGGCAGCGAGAGGAGAAGGGCGAGTGCGAAGGCGGCGATCGTTCGTCGAGACGTCGTCATGGGTGGGTTCCTCGTCGGGCGCGATGAACCGGTGCGATGTTCAGGATGTTCTCGGGCAGCGGGCGCGGCTTCCCTTCGGGTCAGGATACCCCGGGATCACGGTCGGGTGGCCGACAAAATCTCCTCAGGTGCCGCGCGTGAATCTTCGCGTCGTGGAACGTGGCGCGCACATTTCTCGCGCGACCCTTGGACTTTCGCGTCCTGCTGGTAGATTGCGCGCGCTTGCTCGCCTGCGCCACGAGCCCGCGCCGAAGAGAGTCGTTCTTCGAATCGCGCCCGGTTCGTTGCAAGAGGGGGAGTCGTGCAGATATTCATCGAACTCGTCACGGGGCTGATCCTGACCTTCGGGTACGGCGGCGGCGGTACGCCTGCGAATCCGATCCCACGTCACGTCGAGAACGGCGTCGTTCTCCTCGCTTCCTTCGATCTGCCGAACGGCGCCGGCGTCGCACTCGTCAATCCCAACGTCTCGCTCAACGAGAATCCGGCTCACGTATTCAAGTTCAAGAGGATCCTCACCGGCCCGGGGGTGATTCCCAGCCTCGGCTCCTCGATGACGGGCGGTCAGCTCGTCTACGTCGATGATCAGGCCGATCATCTCCGCACCTCGGCGGCGCACCCCTGGACCGATCAGGTCCTCACCGGCGGCGAGGTCCTGCCGATCTACTCGACCGCGGTCTCCAAGGCGATGCCGGCTCCGGCCCGCGTCGCCCTGGTGAAGAGCCTGCTGTACTCGACCACCAACCTGGCCGAGATCCAGAGCGAGCCGCGCATAGAGCACTTCCTCTCCCTGCTCGAGGACGGAGGCGCTCCCGCCTCGGCCCCGCAGGGGCAGGCCTGGGACCAAGGCTGGTTGATGCGCAACTGGCACCTCACGGCCGGCGGATCGCCGCGCCGCGGCTGGTATCAGGCGACCTGCACGCGCGGGGGTGACGGTCTCGACAACTGGCACTACAACCGTCTGCTCTACCTGGCCCTCAATTTCGTCGAGAACCCGACGCCCGGGCGCTGGGAGTTCGGTCTCCGCCAGGCGATCGCGCACGCATCCTGGGGAAGACACTGGACCGGGCAGTGGCGGGGCATGTGCCGCTACGAGAAGGGTCAGGCGCTGATGGGCGAGGCCCAGGGGGGAGCCTGGGAGAAGCAATGGTCCGCCGGTCTCGTCGTCTGGGCCCTCCTGTCCGACGACCCGCTCCTCTGGATGGCGGTCGAGGAGACCCGGCAGATGATCCTGCAGTCGAATCCGGTGCTCGTCTGGCAGGGCTACTGGGGGGCGCGGATCGCGTCACGCTATCTCGACGAACTGCTCACCTTCTGGCTCCTCACCAGGGATCCGGTCCTCCTCGGCAAGGCCCAGACCTTCATCACGCATGTCGAAAACCTGTTGGGCCCGGGCGGCTACTGGCCGAATCTGGGCAATCTCGGCCTCGCCGAGGAGTCGCCCTGGATGCAGGTCCAGCTGGTCGCCGCGATCTTCCGCTGGTACGAACAGGCGCCCGGGCTCGAGGCGGCGACCGGTTTCAGCCGGACCGAACTCGTCCAGGTCGGCAGCACGATCCTGAATCAGGGTTCGACCTGGGTGAACGGTCAGCAGGTGCTCCTCTACCGCTTCGGCACGACGACGGTTCCCCCGACGGCGATGCACCCCAGTGCCTTCGTGCTGCCGATGCTGCGTCACATGGCGGCCCATGATCCGAGCAAACAGCCTCTCCTCGCGCAATGGCGGACGATGCTCACGAGCTGGGCCGGTTCGAACTTCTCCCACTTCGCCGCGGGCACTCCGGCGCCGCTCTCGGCCATCGGATACCGCTATCCGACCGAAGGCCTCGGCTGGTCGAAATCGATGATGTTGTACCTGGAAGCGATGCGCTGACCCCCGGAGCCCTTGACCGCGGGCGCAGGCTGTCGAGAATGCGCCCCATGGAATCCGGTACCGACAACGACCCGAAGGAGCCGCCCTTCAGCCTGCCGCTCGAGCGCGAGGCCTTCGCCGACGCGCTCGGCAAGGGGCTGGGACGGGTCTTCCTGCATGTCGAACGCTGCGGCGCCACCGGGCTCGTCGATCTGATCGTCGAGGCCGCGTTGCGGGATCGTTCCTGGGATCGACCCTGCGTACCGCCCCGGGGCGCCTGGATCCGTGATCTCGCGCTCGCGGCGGGATGCCTGGAGGAGGTCGAGGACGCCCTCTGCGATGCCGTGGCCGAGGAGGACCAGGAGAGCGACCTCATGGACTCGCAACATCGTCGCGACGTCCTGCGCCACATCGCCCGATCCGGCAGCGAGAGGGCGGCCCGGGCCATCGAAACGGGCCTGCGGCTCGACCGCGAGACCGGCAGCGTCGTCGGCGACTACGAGTTCGTCAATCTCGCCGGCGCCCGGGCCGTAGTCGCGATCTCGGAGTACCTCGCTCGCGAGTTGAACGAGGACGACGACTGGGTTCCCGACGAACACCTGCGCGAATTCGACATCCTGATCGAACAGGACGGCGCCGCCCGGCGCGTGCTCGAGGAGGCGGCGTTACGCTCCGAGCTCGTGGCCGACTACCTCGACATGCTCGATGACGATGCCGAGCAGGAGGAGGGGGAGAGCTGGTCGGGCGATTCGGCCGACGACGAAGGCGACGACGACGACGAGTCGATCGATCGTTGCGCGCGCCCGTCCGGTCGGGGGCTCGCGGCCACCGGCAGCCTCGACCTTCCCGAGTCTCCGGAGGAGACCCACGATCTCATCCAGGATCTGCTCGAGAAGATCGAGC
>JBFIHP010000220.1:0-5985 GCA_041601735.1 Planctomycetota bacterium
ATCGGGGCGGGCTCCGGAGCGCGGCAGCTCTCGCCTGATGACCTCGGCTTCCCCGAGTCGCCCGAGGGCATCGGCGAGATCGACCTCCTGCCCGTTGCGGGCCACCCGTCCGCGGCGATCGTGAGCGTTGCCGCCGCCAGCGCGAACGGCGCCGAGGCGGCCCTCGTCCGGGCGCGTCGGCCCGGGTATCTCCTCGAGGACATGGAGACCTGGTCGGTGGCGATGGCCGCGCGCGCCTTCGATCGCCCGCTACGCGTCCTGCGTGCCGTGAGCAACGAGGCCGGCAACCGCGACCGCGAGCACTGGCGGGCAGCCGAGGCCCTCGCCGCGCTGCGGGAGGCGGTCGCGGGCGCGTGTTAGTCTCGCGCCCCGGTCCGGGCTCGACGATGGGCGCCCGCCGATCCGGAAAGCCGCCGTCACCGATCGGGAGATCGCGATGCTCTTCGTGTCCTGGAACGTCAACGGAATCCGCGCCGCGCGCAAGAAGGGCCTGCTCGACTGGCTCGACCGGAGCCGTCCCGACGTGCTGGCGCTCCAGGAGATCAAGGCGAAGCCGGAGCAGCTCGACGAGGCACTGCTCTCCGAGCACGGCTACCACGTGGCCTGGCACCCCGCCGAGCGTCCGGGCTACTCCGGGGTCGCGACCTTCTCGCGCGCGGAGCCGGACGAGGTCGAGATCGGTCTCGGGGAGGACCGATTCGACGTCGAGGGTCGCGTCCTGGGGACGAGGCACGGCAAGATCTGGTACTACAACGTCTACTTCCCCAACGGCGGTGCGAGCGACGAGCGACTCCGCTACAAGCTCGACTTCTACGAGGCCCTGCGCGAGCGCATGAACGAGAAGGTCGCGAAGCGCCGCAAGGTGGTCGTCGCCGGCGACTGGAACACCGCCCATCGCGAGATCGATCTGGCCCGCCCCGGTCCGAACCGCAAGGTCTCGGGCTTCATGCCGGTGGAATGCGACACGCTCGACCTCTGGTTCCGGGACGGCTGGGTGGACAGCTTCCGGCACTTCCACCCCGAGCGGGAGGGCGCCTACTCCTGGTGGTCGATGCGCGCCGGCGCCCGCGAGCGCAACGTCGGCTGGCGGATCGACTACCACGTCGTCTCGAAGAACCTGCGCAAGAACCTCCGCTCGGCCGCCATCTGGCCCGAGGTGGAGGGCTCCGACCACTGCCCCATCAGCCTCGAAATCGAACCCTGAGGCGGAGATGGTCGTCGTCCCGGAGCTGCCCGGCGTCGGGTCGCAGATGAGCGGAAAGCGGCGACATCCGGTCTGACGCCCAGGGGTTCGGGGGGTTTGGGTCGGGTGGCTCGGGGTGGGTAGAATCGCGGGAGTTCGAGGAGGAGCTGTTCATTGACTCTCGACATCCGCGGCATCCTGGAGTCGGCCCGCGGCCGGCAGTTCGAGGTCTTCGCCGAGAACGTCCACCCCCAGTGGACGCGGGTGCTGAAGACGATCGGCTTCGACAAGGACTACGTCGGCGCCGAGGGTTCGCAGCTCATCGACGCGGAGGGCAAGCGCTATCTGGACTTCATGTCCGGCTGGGGCGTCTTCAACTTCGGGCGCAACCACCCGACCATCAAGAAGGCGCTCCTGGACGTCCTCGAGAGCGACTTCCCCGGCTGGGTCGCCTTCGATGCGCCCGTGCTCGCGGGCGAACTCGCCCGCGAACTCAAGAGGCGGGTGCCGAACGACCTCGGCCGGGTCTACTTCTGCAACTCCGGCGCGGAGACCGTCGAGGCGGCGCTCAAGTTCGCGCGCCGGGCGACCGGCAAGACCGGCTTCGTCCACCTCAAGAAGGCCTTCCACGGTCTCACCACCGGCGCCCTCGCCGCCAACGGCGACCAGAGCTTCCGCGCCGGCTTCGAGCCCTTCTACCCCGGCGGCACACAGATCGAGCTGAACGACCTCGAGGCACTCGAGCGCGCGCTCGAGACCGGCGAGGTCGGCGCCTTCATCTTCGAGCCGATCCAGGGCAAAGGCGTCTTCCTGCCCGAGGCGGGCTTCCTGAAGGAGGCCGAACGCCTCTGCCGCAAGCACGGCGCGCTGATGGTCGCCGACGAGATCCAGAGCGGCATGGGCCGCAGCGGCAAGTTCCTCGCCTACGAATGGGAGGACATCGACCCCGACATCGTGCTGCTGTCGAAGGCGCTCTCCGGCGGCTACGTCCCGGTCGGGGCCGTCCTCATGCGGACCGCGATCTACGAGAAGGTCTACTCCTCGATGGAGAAGGCCATGGTCCATGCCTGCACCTTCGGCATGGGCAACCTCGCCATGGCCGCCGGTCTCGCGGCCCTCCACGTCCTCGACGAGGAGAAGCTCATCGAGCGCGCGGCGCGCATGGGCGCGCGCTTCATGTCCGGACTCGAGGAGCTGAAGGAGCGTTTCGAACTGATCTCGGAGGTCCGCGGCCGCGGCCTGATGATCGGCATCGAGTTCGGCAAGCCGAAGTCGCTCGGCCTCAAGACCGGCTGGAGCCTGATCCACAAGATGGACCAGAACCTCTTCCCGCAGGCCGTCGTCATCCCCCTCATGGACGACCACCGCATCCTCACCCAGGTCGCGGGCCACGCCATCGACGTGGTCAAGATCCTCCCGCCGCTGGTGATCGAGGAGTCCGAGGTGGACTGGTTCCTGCGCGGCTTCGAGGACGTGATGGTCAACCTCCACAGGTTCCCGGGCCCGGTCTGGGAGGTGCTGAAGAAGCTCTCCAAGCACGCCGTCTCCTCGCGATCGCGCGAGAAGACGCGCCAGAAGGGCTGATCGCCGCGCCATGCGCGACCGACTGCTCCGCTCATCGGCCCGACTGGCCCTCGACCGCCCCCGGCTCGTGCTGGGTCTCGCCCTTCTGCTCGCCCTCGCCGCCGGCCTCCTGGCCTCGCGCCGGCTGAGGATGAACGCCAACACGGACGACCTGATCGCTCCGGACCGGCCCTACATGCAGAGCTACCGCGCCTTCATCGAGGAGTTCGGCGACCTCGAGAGCATCTTCGCGGTGATCGCGGTGCCCGAGGGCCGTGACGAGGAGGCGCGGCGGGCGGCCGACGAGCTCGCCGCCCGCATCACCGCCCACCCGGAGCTGCCCCGACCGCAGTTCCGCATCGAACGCGACGAGCAGATGCGGCTCGCGGCCTGGAACATGACGGACGACGAGCTGCAGGGCTTCACCGAGGCCGGCGCCGCGATCGGGCTGATCCGCGCGCGGCCCGGCGCGCAGCATCTCGCGATGGACGCGATCGCGAGGTCCCGGAACATCTCGCGCTCCGTCCTGCCCCGCAGCCGACGCGAGCTCGGCGGCGCGCTGGTGCTGACCGCCCAGGCGATGACCGCGATCATCGCGGAGGGTCGGGCCGACCGCGAACTCGGCGAGCTCCTCGCCGACGCGCCGCGCTATCTCGTCTCCGACAGCGGCCGGCTCCTCTTCATCGAGATGATGCCGGCCAAGGACTACGGCACGCTCGCGGTCATCGAGGAGCCGCTGCGACTCCTGCGCGCCGAGATCGCGGCGGTCCGCGAGGCCCACCCCGGACTCGAGATCGGCCTCACCGGCAAACCCGTCCTCCAGGCCGACGAGATGGCCACGACCGACCGCGACATGACGCGCGCCTCGGTGGTCGCCGTCATCCTGGTGGCGCTCCTCTTCATGGCGGTGATCGGCGACGTACGCCGTCCCTTCCTCGCCGTCCTGACCCTGCTGATCGCCATCGCCTGGACCTTCGGCCTCACCACGCTCGTGATCGGCCAGCTGAACCTGCTCTCCGTGGTCTTCACGTTGATCCTCGTGGGAGTCGGGATCGACTTCGGGGTGCACATCATCGCCCGCTACCAGGAGGAGCGCGCGACGCACGATCAGGCCGAGGCCCTGCACCGGGCCCTCCTCCATGCCGGACGGGGCAACCTGAGCGGCGCGCTGACCACGTCGATCGCCTTCCTCATGGCCCTCCTCACCGATTTCCGCGGCCTGCAGGAACTCGGCTTCGTCGCCGGCTCCGGCATCTTCCTCTGCCTCGTCGCGATGACGACCGTCCTGCCCGCCCTGCTCGTGCTCTTCGACCGGCGCGAGGGCGCCCCGGGCGGAAGGCGCCTCGCGGCCTCGATCGCGCGGCTGGAACCCCGCTTCCTGCTCGATCGCCCCGGACGCTGGCTCCTCGTTCTCGCGCTGGTGACGCTCCTGATCGTTCCCTTCTCCAGACGACCCGGCTTCAGCGGAAACGTGCTCGAGCTGCAGGCGACCGGTCTCGACTCGGTCCACTGGGAACACCGTGTGCTCGAGGACTCGGCCGCCGCGAGCTGGTTCGGGGCGGCCATCGCGGACGATCTCGAAGAGCTCGACGCAGTCGTCGCGCGGGCGGCGGCCGAGGCCGACGTGGGCGAGATCCTCTCGGTGCTCGACTTCGTCGCCCGACCCGATGCGGCACGGCGCGAGGCGCTCGGCGCCCTCGTGACCGCGGGAGCGACTCCCGAATCGGCGCCGCTCCCGCGCGAGCCGCTCGCGGCCGCGACCGTGAAGGAACTGGCCCAGGCCCTGCGCGGCCTCGCGAAGCTCGCCGACGGGCGGACCGACGAGGATGAACTGCAGCGCCTCGAGGACCTCGCCCTCGACCTGGCCCGGATCGCGCGCGGCCTCGAGCAGGGCGGCGAGGCCGCCGACCGGCTCCGGGAACGCATCGAGCGCAAGCTCGAGGACTTCGCGGAAGCCTTCGATCACGTGATCGGAGGCGCCGCGATGGATCTGGCTCCGCTCATGCCCGAGGCCCTGCGGCACCGCCTCGTGGCGCCCTCGGGTCGCTTCCTGGCCTCGATCCACCCCTGCCGCGACGTCTGGGACCTCGAGAACATGGAGCGCTTCGTGGCGGCGCTGAGGCGGATCGATCCGGAGGTGACCGGGGTTCCGATCACCCATTACCAGTCGATCCTCGACATGAGGGACGGATTCGGCCGCGCCGCCCTCTACGCCCTGCTCGCGGTTCTCCTGATCGTCGGCCTCGACTTCAGACGCCCCTCGGCGGTGCTGCTGGCGATGACGCCCCTCGCGGTCGCGGCGGCCTGGTTGCTGCTCTGGATGGGTCTGGCGGATCTGTCCTTCAACCTCGCCAACTTCTTCTCGGTGCCGATCCTGATCGGCATCGGCGTCGACAACGGCATCCACCTGCTGCACCGTTTCCGCGAGAAGGGCCCCATGCGCCTGCGCTTCTCGGCCACGCATCGCGGGGTCTTCTTGACCTCCTCGACCTCGCTGATCGGATTCGGCTGCCTGGCCTTCGCGACGCATCGCGGCCTTCAGAGCCTCGGTCTGGTGATGGCCCTGGGCTGCGCCGCCTGCCTCGCCGCCTCGCTGCTCGCGCTGCCGAGCGTGTTGGCGATCGTCGCCCGCCGCGAGAGTCCGCCGCGCGGCGGAGATCGAGCGTCATCAGGCCCGTGAACGCTCCCGCTCCGAGAGCGGCCTCGGGGTCCGCCTGAGGTCGCGCGCGAACATCGTCCGCGTGATCTTGCCGAGACCCTGCGGGTTCTCGCCGAAGGCCTCCACCTTGGTCATGATCAGGCGCACCTTGTCCGGCTCGGCTTCGAAGACGTAGCGGCGCGGCTCCGCGAGTTCGAAGGCGGCGAGATCGCGATGGGACCGGTCCTCCAGCCAGGCGAGGAGATCGTAGGACGTCGTCCACTCGGGCTTGCTCGCGAGGCTCTCGGCGAAGGGCGCGGCGATCATGCCGGCGCCGAGGAAGGCCATGACGCAGTCGAGTTCGGGATCGACGTCGTCGGCCTCTCCGGAGATGTCGCGGATGGTGGCGCCGAGGAAGTCGAGCGCCGGCTGGTTGAGCCAGAAGCGACCGGAGAGCGAGTACTTGCTGAGCAGATTGCCGCCCTTCTCGCCCGAGACGAGCTGATCATAGTGGGCGTGAGCCCAGGCGAGGCAGTCCTCCGCGGTCAGGAAGATCTCCTCGCAGCTCTCCTTGATGAAGTCGTCGATGAGGCGCTGCAGC
>JBFIHP010000221.1:0-5975 GCA_041601735.1 Planctomycetota bacterium
GTCGATGAACTCGGCCTCGCCCGCCTCGACGGACCGGCGCTCGCGGAACGACTCGCGAGCACCGTCCGCGTCGCGGCGGCTCCCGGCGCCGGTCGCGGCCTGGCGATCTGGGCCGAGCTGCTCGACGACGAGAGCGGCTTCACCACGACCGCCGAGTTCCCGGTCTTCGTCGGCCGCGCCCTGCGCTGGCTCGCCGGCCGCGAGGAGGCGCCCGATCGCGTGGCCGTGGGTGAGCCCCTGGCGCTCGGCCCCGGCCCGATCGAGTCGCCGCGAGGCACGCGGAGTCCCACCCTCGGCGATGCCTACACGCCGCTGCGCGCCGGCCGGCACCTTGATGCCGAGGGTCGCGCGGTTGAGGCGAGCGTGCTCGCCCGCGGCCTCGCCGGCGGCGCCGCGCAGCTCGCGACCAGCGACGAGGCCGGCGGCGGCGGCCTCGACGCCTTCGAACTCGTCCTCCTGCTCGCGCTCTCGCTCCTGATCGTCGAGTGGTTCCTCCTGAAGACCGGCCGGATTCCCTGAAGCATGACCACCAGTTTCCTCGAACCCGGTTTCCTCTGGCTGCTCCTTCTGCTGCCGATCTTCGTGCTGCCCATCGCGGGCCGGCGACCGAAGCGAGCCTGGTTGCGCCTGCTCGTCTTCGGCTTGCTCGTCATCGGCCTGGCCCGCCCCGTGCTGCTGCGTTCGAGCGGACAGATCACCCAGGTCGTCGTCATGGACCGCAGCGCGAGCGTCGCAGCCGCGATGCGTGCCCGCAGCGAGGGTCTGCTGGATCGCCTGCTCGCCCGCCCGACCGGCGGGGCCGAACGCGTGCTGATCAACCTCGGGGCACGTCCGAAGGCCGAGCTCGAGAAGGGGTTCGACCGCCGCTTCGACCTCGGCGAAGGGGAGAGCTCGCTCTCGACCGCGCTCGCGCTGGCCCTGCGCGTCATCCCGGAGGGAGGAGGCGGCTCGATCACGCTGATCAGCGACGCGGCGGCGACCGACCTGCGCTTCGCGCCGGTCATGACCGAGGCGATCGAGCGCGGCATCGCGATTCACGTCCTGGGTCTCGACCGCGACGAACGCCTGTTGCGGCCGGTGCGGCTCGATCTCCTCGACGAGCTGCGCCTCGGCCAGGTCGCGCGCCTCCGGGTCGAGCTCTCCGGCGCGCCGCGCCGCGCCGAACTCGACCTTCGCATCGGCGACGACGAGGTCGGCTCGGTCGATCTCCTGCCCGGTCAGGACCTGATCGAGGTCGAGATCGAGGCGCCGCGTGCGGGCTTCTTCCGTCTCGAGGCCCGCCTTCTCGACCAGCAGGGCACGGTCATCTCGAGCCTCGGCCGTGAGGTCGCCGTGCAGGACCCGCTGCGGCTCGCCTATCTCGGCGGGCGGATGGCCGGAGGCGCGGACAAGCTCTCCGAGCTGATCGGACCCGGATTCGTGCTGCCGACCCCGAACGCGGACGCCGAGCCCCGGCTCGACGACATCGACGGCCTCGTGCTCGACGATCGTCCGGCGACCGAGCTGCCTCCCGTCTGGCAGCAGGAGATCGCGCGGGCGGTCCGCGAGGACGGCCTCGGCCTCTTCCTCTCCGGTGGCCGCTCGGCCTTCGGTCCCGGCGGTTACCACAAGACGCCGATCGAGGAGATCGCGCCGGTCGAGTTCATGCAGAAGGAGGAGAAGAAGGACCCGAGCACCACGCTCGCGGTCATCATCGACACCTCCGGCTCGATGGTCGGCAACCGCATGACGATCGCCAAGGAGGTCGCGAGGCTGGCGATCCGCCGGCTCGAGCCTCACGACAAGGTCGGCATCGTCGAGTTCTACGGCACCAAGCAGTGGGCCGCCCCGATCCAGTCGGCGGCCAACGCGATCGACCTGCAGCGGGCCATCAACCGTCTCGGCGCGGAGGGCGGCACCGTCCTCTTCCCGGCGGTTGAGGAGGCCTATTACGCGCTGAAGAACGTGGACACCCGCTTCAAGCACGTCCTGGTCCTGACCGACGCCGGCGTCGAGACCGGTCCCTACGAGAGCCTGCTCCGCCGCATGGCCGACGACGGTGTCACGGTCTCGACCGTCCTCGTCGGCCCCGGCCGCCACAGCGAGTTCCTGGTCGAACTCGCCGACTGGGGCGGCGGTCGCTACTACGGCGCGCCCGATCGCTTCAACCTGCCGGAGCTCATGCTGAAGAAGCCCAACACCTCGGCCCTCCCGGCCTATCGTCCGGGACTCGTCGAGGTCGAGGCGCGAGGCTCGCGCGGCTGGTGGGGCGGCGATCGCCCCGAGAACCTGCCGCCGCTCGAGGGCTTCGTCGAGACCAAGCCGCGACCCGGCGCCGAGATGCTCATGCGCACGAGGGGCGCCGGCAAGCCGATCCTCGCCTCCTGGCATCGCGGCCTCGGCCGCGTCAGCGCGCTGATGACCGAGCCCACGGGGCCGGGAACCAGCGGCTGGACGAACTGGTCCGACTACGGCCGCATGCTCGGTCGTCTGCTCGCGCGGACGGCCGCCTTCAAGAGGCCGCCCTTCGCCATCGATCTCGAGCGCCGCGACTGGCGTCTCGTGATCGAAGCACGTCGCCTCGTCACCGAGGTCGGCCGACCGGAGCTGAGCCGGATCGATGCGCTGGGCGGCGCGACCGCGATCGAGTTCAAGGAGATCGCGCCCGGACTCTTCCGTGCCGTCCTCGCGCTCGCATCCGACGAGGTCGTCCGTCTCGAAGCCGGTGCCGCCGAGCGGCCGCGCTGGCGCCGTCGGCTCGTGAGCGATCCACGCGACGAGCGCGCGCTCGAGGCCCAGGTCGCTCCCGGGGTCGGCCTCGACCTCGCGGCCGCGGCCGCCGCGAGCGGGGGCAGGGAGCTCACGCTGGAGTCCTTGCCCGCGAACTGGCCGGAGTCGTCCGGCGCCGGCGGTTTCAGCGCCACCCTGCTCTGGCCCTGGGCGCTCATCCTGGCCTTGATCGCCTTCCTTGCCGAGATCCTGCTCCGCCGTCTCCCGCGCAGCGCAACGGAAACCGAACGATGATCGAGAGAAGACCCGCATCCGAGCTGGCCCTGTTCGAAGTCCTCGCCGAAATCGCGCTGCGGCGCTTCCCGCGCAGCGCAACGGAAACCGAACGATGATCGAGAGAATCCTCGCCCTCCTTCTGCTCCTCGGCCCGGCGCTTCCGGCGCAGGAGACCCTGGTTCGAGACGATCTCGAGACGGTGATCGAAGCGGCGCTCGCCGAGGGCGCCCGGCCCTGGGATCACGACGAGCTGCTCTGGAACGCGGGCACACGCGATCACGGCAAGATCGAGCCCGTCCTCATGCGTCTCCGGAAACTCCTGGCGGACGACGAGAAGCCGGTCGAGGCTCCGCCGCGCGTCCTGCTCGGTCTCCTGCTCGAGCGCGACGGGCGGCCGGAGGAGGCCCTGCCGGTGCTCACGGCCGTGCCGGCGACCGAACGCTCCACCGATCTGGCGCTCGAGATCGCGCAGCTCGAGGACGTGCTCGGCAAGACCGAGGAGGCGCGTCAGGGCTATGTCGCGCTGCTCGAACGTGAACTCGACCCCGAGCTCCGCAAGTCGATCCAGCTGCGCCTCGCGTTGATCGACGAGAAGAACGAGTACGAGGCGCTGCTCGGCTACGCCAGATCCGACGAACTCGATCCCGAGCGCCGCAACGAGGCCGCCGTCGTGCTCGGCCTCGGCAACCGTCAGGCCGAGGCCGTCGAGCTCTTCACGGTCACCGGCGAGAAGGGAGATCGGTACCGTCAGCTCGTCCGTCTCGCCGAGTGGGCGCTGGGCTCCCAGAACTTCAAGGCCGCGCAGACCTTCGCCTGGGATGCCGTCGAGGCCGCGATCACGAAGCGCGACCGCCGCTACGGGCTCAGCCTGGTGGCCAGCGCCTATCGCGCTGCCGACCAGATGGACGAACTGCTCGCCCGCTTCGAGGAGAAGGACGAGCTCTCGCTCGAAGCCCGACGGGTCTGGATCGAACTCCTGCGCGAGGAGGGCCGCGCCGCCGAGGCCTTGCGCCTGTTCAACGAGGGCGGCGAGACCGAGTGGAGCGCCGCGCAGAAGCGGCAGCTGCTCGAGATCTGCCGCGAGACCGGTGACGAGAAGGTCCTCATCGACGGCTATCGCCGCCTGATCGCGGAGGAGCCCGACAACCTCGAGTGGCGCAGCGGTCTCAGCCGTCACTACCTCGAGAACGGCCAGGCCCCCGAGGCTCGTGCCGTCTGGGACTCGATCGACACGGCCGATCGCCCGGCTGACGATCTCCTCGACGCGGCGCGGCAGCTCGCCGAGGTTGGACTTCCCGGGGTCGCGGTGCGCTTTGCGCGGGCCGCGGCCGAGCGCGAGGGACAGCGCGATTCGGCCCTGCTCTTCATCGCCCGCCTCGAGCACCAGCGTGGTCGCTACGAGCGTGTGATCGAGGTGCTGGCCGAGATCGATGCCGAGGCCGACCCGCAGGCCGGCATCCGGGCCGAGGTCGCCGGCGACTACGAGCGCATCGGTCGCATCGACCTCTCGGTCGCCACACTCGAGTCGCTGCGCGAGGCCCACGGCGGCTTCCTCGGCACCGATCTCGAGATGAAGTACGCCCTCTCGCTGTCGAAGCTCGGCCGCGAGGAGGATGCCATGATCGTCTGGCGCGACCTCTGGGGCCGCCTCCGCGGCACGCCGCGCGGCCGCTACGTCGAGGACCGCCTGATGACGGTGGCCTCGCGCATCGGCTCGCTGGCGAAGATCGCGATCGAGCTCGAGGACCGGCTGGCCCAGGGTTCGGCCGACACCAAGGACATCGATCTCCTGGTTCGGCTCTACATCAAGGTCAACGACCCGGCTTCCGCGACCGAGATCATCGAGGAGTACCTGAAGGACATCGGCAGCGCCGACCTCGACATCTTGAAGCGCAAGGCGCAGATCTACGCCGCCTGCAGCGACTTCTACCATTACGAGCAGGTCTGCCGTCAGCTGATCGAGCTGGACGAGGAGAACCGCCTCGACCACATGCGCGAGCTCGTCATGTCGCAGCTCGACCGCGGTCGACGCGATCAGGCGATCGCGATGCTGCCGAAGATTCGCGCGGCGGGCGGCGACGAGGAGGATATCGCCGACGAGTTCGAGGCCGGCGTCTACGGCCTCGCGGGAATGAAGGAAGAGGCGCTCGAGTCCTACATGCGCGGGCTCGGTCGCGCTCCCGACCGCATCGACACGCTGCTGCTCGTCGCCAACCTCCTGCAGGAGACCGGGCGCGAGATGCAGGCCGCGCGCCGCTTCCAGCAGCTCGCGATGCGGGCCGAAAAGGACGACCTCTTCACCATCGCGATCGACGGCATCCTCAACCTCCGGGCGCCGCGCAACTCGCGCGTGCCGAACTCGATCGTGAGCTGGGCGCGCCGGGTCACGCTCGAGCGCCTGGCGGGAAACCCCGATCGCTTCTACCTCTACCGCCTGGTCGCCGACCTCTCCGAGGAGCTGAACGACATTCCCTTTTCGGTGCGGACCCTGAAGGCGGCGATCCCGATCTCGGGCGAGCGCCGCACGCCGCTCCTGCGCGAGATCATGGGCAAGGTCCGCAGCCTCGACCCGGCCGCCCGCCAGACCTTCGGCATGGATTCCGGGCTCCGCGTGAGCCCGAACTGGGACGCCACCGACTACCTCATGGTCGGACGCCGCCTTCTGGGGCAGGGCGAGTACGTGCCGCCGCAGGTCTTCATGGACATGGCCGCGGTCTTCCTCGCCAAGGACCGGATCGATGACGCGATGCGCACCTTCAGCCGCGCCTCCGAGCTGCTCGATCGCGGCGAGGTGACCCTGCAGGCCGCCCAGGTCCTCGAGAAGGCGCGCTGCTACGGCGAGTCGTTGACCTTCTACCGGCGGCTCCTCGCCACCGATGCCGAGAACGTGGTCCTGATCGAGAAGGTCGGCGAACTCGAGGAACTCTGCGCCGACGAGACCGAGTCGCGGCGGATCTACGAGCGCGGGCTCGAGGTCGCGCTCGGCCAGA
>JBFIHP010000222.1:0-5963 GCA_041601735.1 Planctomycetota bacterium
GCCGCCAGGATGCCGACCAGGGCGCCCGCGACGGCGCCCCCGAAGAGGGCGAGGCCCAGGACCTGGAGGCCGATCTCGAGGGCCAGGGAGCCCTCCGGGCCGCGATCGAGCCAGAATCGGCCCAGAGCGAGGTCGGCGGCCCCGGCGAGCAGGAAGGCGCCCAGCAGGATCGGCAGGGCCGAGGCGGCCGAGAACCAGGTGAGCGGCCGCGTGCTCGCGGATTCCGTCGCGGTCCGGGGCGCGAGGGCGCCGATCCGGTCCTCGAGGCCAAAAAGTCCCTTACGGTTCAACAATGCTCGCCGATCCTTAGACTGCGTTCAGGTCGTGGCCGGGCTGCTTCGAATTGCCCCGCTGGCGACCTCTGCCGTTCATCGTAACCATGAAGCGGGCCGGGGCAGAACGGCCGCCCCCTATGGGCAGCCCGGGCCGGGTATCGAAGGCGTGATCCCATGCGCATCGTCCACGTGATCCACGGCTTCCTGCCGCAGTTCCGCGGCGGGACCGAACTCTATCTGCTCGGGCTCGCCCGCGCCCAGCGCGATCTGGGCCACGAGGTCGAGATCATCACGGGAACGACCGACGCCGCCGAGGAGGCCCGGGCGGAACGCTACGAATTCGACGGCTTCCCGGTCACCAAGATCGTCCTGGCGGGCAGCTACCTGGAGCACTGGACCCGGTCCTTCTCGCCGGTCGCGACGCGACTCTTCGTCGAGGCCCTGCGCCGGATCAGGCCCGACATGGTCCACGTGCAGCACTGGTATCGGCTGTCGCGTTCGCTCCTCGAGTCCTGCCATCGCCTCGGCATCCCCGCCGTCTGCACCCTCCACGACCTCTGGACGACCTGTCCCAGGATCTTCCGGATCCGCGACGAGACCTTCTGCGACCGGCCCCTCTCGGTGAAGAGCTGCCGGGACTGCGTGCCGCGCTTTCCCTTCATGGACGACCGGGCCGCCGCGGCGGAGGTCGATCTCTTCCGCGCCGATTTCGGCAACGAGATGCGCCTCGCGCGCCGCATCATCGTGCCCTCACGGGCGCATGGCGAGGTCATCGCCGACAGTGCGGACGTTCCGGAGGACCGGCTCGTCGTCCTGCCGCACGGCAGCATCATCGGACTCGACGGATCGCGGCCCGAAGCGCAGCGGCCGAGGCGCCGCGATCCCGCCCGCAAGCGCAGCTTCGGCCGCCGCGGGCCCATCCGGCTCGGGCTCTGGGGACACCTCTTCCACATGAAGGGAGTCCACATCCTGCTCGAGGCCCTCGGGCTCCTCGGCAAGAAGGCGCAACGCTTCGATCTCCAGATCTGGGGCAAGGTGGTGGAGCCGCGCTACAAGGCCCGGCTCGAGGAACTGGCCGCGGATCTCGACGTGACCTGGCGGGGCGCCTACAAGCCCGCCGATCTGGCCGCGGTCGAGCTCGACTGCGCCGTCATCCCCTCGCTCTGCAGCGAGTCCTTCTCCTTCGTCCTCGACGAGGCCTTCGACCTCGGCCTGCCGGCGATCGTCTCCGATCGGGGCGCCCTGGCCGAGCGGGTCGGTCAGGCCGGGGCCGTGTTCGAGGCCGAGAATGCCCGGAGCCTCGCGCTCGTCCTCGAGCGTCTGGCCGACGAGCCCGAGCGCCTCTTGCGCTGGCGAGAGGCGATTCCCCGACTCGAGCCCATGGCGATGCACGCCCGCGAGGTGCTCACGCTCTACGTCGAGGTCCTGCAGGAGGGTGCGCGCGCCGATATCGCTGCCGACCCCGGCCTTCCCTGGCGCCGGCTCGAGCATCAGACCGACATGCTGCGCCGCTACGAGAGCGTCATGTTCGGGCAGATCGGTCACATCAAGCGCGAGGCGGGCCGCGGCGATCACTACGAGGGCGAGACCCGCAAGCTGATGCACGAGAAGGAACTCTGGGCCGCCAGGCGGGCCGAGCTCGAGGGTTCGCTCCAGGTCCTGAAGGAGGCGGAGGCCCACGAGAAGCAGATCATCTCGGTGCTCGCAGCCGAGATCGAGAACTTCCGTCGCGCCCTCGTCGCCTATCTGCGCGGCGATCTGGGCTTCACGCCCGAGCGCTCCGAGTTCGCCGATCTCCCCGAACACGTCCCCGGCCTCGGTCCGGTCTCGGTCCTCGTCGATCACGACCACGAACTGCTCACGAACTACGGCCAGGAGCTGGCCCGCCGGCGCGGCGATCGCAAGCGCTGGCGCGAGGAGAGCGAGAAGAGCCTGGCGCGCAAGGACGAGGTGATCGCGCTGCTCGGCAAGGAGGTGCAGGCCTTCCGCGAACTCCTGCTGGAGATCGAGGCCGCGGAGCCGCGCTTCGAGCGGCCACGGCCGTCGGCACCCGAGATCCCCGACCACGTGCCCGAGCTCGGACCGATCGCGCGGGTCCTGCGCGAGAACCACGAGTTCATGTCCGCGCACTTCGCGAACCTGACCCGCCGACTGGCGGAGGCGCGGGCGGCGAGTGCCCGCTTCGAAGAGCTGGAGAAGGATCGCAGGCTCGCCGCCGAGACCGCCGAGCTCCTGGCCGCGGCGGAGGAGCGTGAGGCCGAGGCTCTCCGGAAGCTCGCCGAAGCGGACCAACGTCTGGCCGAGATGGACTTCGAGCTGGAGACCCTGCGTCCCGAGCCGGCGCGGGCGGAGGAACTGGCGCGGCGCCTCGAGCGTCAGGAACTCCTGGTGGAGACCCTGGCCGAACTGCTCGAGGAGATCCGCCGCGGCATCGTCGCCGTCTGGGACCCTGAACTGCGTTACCTGCCGCATTCGGCCGGGGCCCGCGCGGAGCTCCTGGAGCACGTTCCCGGCCACGGCGACGTCGCGACGATCCAGGCCGTCAACCGGAAGATGGTGGCCGAACTCCTCGAGGAGGTCCGGAGGCTGCGCGGAGCCGCCGCGCCCGAGGGCGATCCGTCGCAGTGATGGAGCGTCTCGGGCGCGACGCTCTGACCGAGCGGCATTCCCGGCTCCAAGACCATCGAATGCCGGCCTGTCAGGCCGGCGCTCCTGCGGCGCTCCAGGGGTCCATTCAGGCCTCGGCATCGCGGACGTGGTCGATGCGCCAGCGGCCCTCCTCGCGCGCGACGGCGACGAGGTCGATGCGGTGGCGGACCTCGCGGAGTCCCTCGCGGGCGAGGTAGCCGCGCACCGCGCGGCGGAGGCGGGCGAGCTTGCCGGCGTCGAGGGCCAGGTGGGCCTGACCGATCGAGTCGCGGCGTTGCTTGACCTCGACGAAGACGACGACATCACCCTCGACGGCGACGATGTCGATCTCGTCGCGGCCGACGCGGGCGTTGCGCTCGACGATGACCAGGCCCGATTTCCTCAGGCGACGGAGGGCCAGGCGCTCGGCGCGGCGGCCGGCGATGAAGGCGGCGATTCTCTTCTCGAACATGCGGGTCGCGGACCCGCGGGCGGGGTGGTCGAGATCAGCTCTCGCTCTTCTCGTCGAGAACGCGGACGACCTGCTCCTTCAGGATCTCGAATTTCGAGCCGTTGCTCTCCGCGACCAGGGACTGACCCTTGTCGGTGACGAGCTTGCCGATCAGGCCGTTCTGGAAGAGAAGCCGGTCGCCCTTCTTGAGGTTCGCCATCATCGCGGCCTTGCGCTTCTTCTCCTTCCGCATGGGCAGGACGATGATCACGATCCAGACGATCGCGAGCATGCCGAAGAGGAAGAGGGGGTTGCTCCCCGAGCCCTCGAGAAAGGGCAGATTGGCGAAAGGGGTTGCGAACATCTTTGAACTCGCGTCGTTGCCAGGGGTCGATGCCGGCCGACTGGCCGGGCCGGGATGATAGCCGGGCCTCCTCCGACCCTCAAGAAAGGCCGGAGGGCGCCCTCGAGGGCTCGATTGCCCGGCCCCGGTCCGGATGCGAGAATCGAGGACCATGCCCATGAACCCGAGCCCGAAGACCGAGCGCGTCGTCGTCGCCATGAGCGGCGGCGTGGATTCCAGCGTCGCCGCGGCCCTGCTCATGGAGCAGGGCCACGAGGTCGTCGGCCTCGTCATGCGCAACGGCATCGCGCCGGGCCCCGCCGCCGCGCGCGGCAAGCAGGGCTGCTGCTCGCTCGAGGACTCGATGGACGCTCGCCAGGTGGCGGCGCGCCTCGGCGTCGCCTTCTACGCCGTCAATTTCAGCGCCGACTTCGCGCGGATCATGGACTACTTCGCGGCCGAGTACGACGCCGGGCGCACGCCCAACCCCTGCATCCAGTGCAATCGCTGGCTCAAGTTCGGCAAGCTCCTCGACTACGCCGACGAGATCGGTGCGACCCGCGTGGCCACCGGCCACTACGCGAGGCTGGAGCATCACGACGGTCGGTTCGCGGTCCGTCGCGGGCGCGACCTGGGCAAGGACCAGTCCTACGTGCTCTTTCCGCTCGAGCAGCACCAGCTCGAGCGAACCCTGCTGCCGCTGGGCGAACTCGAGAAGACGGAGGTGCGCAGGCGCGCGCTCGAGCTCGGCCTCTCCGTGCACGACAAGCCCGACAGCCAGGAGATCTGCTTCGTCCCCGACGACGACTACCGCGGCTTTCTGCGCCGCCGCCGGCCCGAGAGCCTGAGGCCCGGCCTCCTCGTCGATCTCGAGGGCCGCGAGCTGGGGCGCCACGAGGGTCACCAGCTCTTCACCATCGGGCAGCGTCGCGGGCTCGGCGGCGGCAGCCCCGAGCCGCGCTACGTCGTCGGCATCCGCCCCGACGAGAACGTCGTCGTCGTCGGCGGTCCGGACGACCTCCTCGCCGGCGGCCTCGTCGTCCACGAGGTCACCTGGCAGGGCGCGGTCCCGCTCGCCGATGGAGAGCGCGTTCGCGGCGAGGTCAAGCTGCGCTCGCGCCACGAGGCCGTCGCCGCCGAGATGATCGGCGCCGCCGAGGGCGCGATCGAGATCCGCTTCGATCGGCCCGAGCGCGCCGTGACCCCGGGGCAGGGCGCGGTCTTCTATCGCGACGATCTGATCCTCGCCGGGGGCTTCATCGATCGCGTCCTCGACGCGAGCGCGGCCCGATGAACGAGCTCGGGCTCTTCCTGCCGCTCGTCGCCCTCGGCCTCGTCGCCCTGGTGCTGCGACTGCGCGACCGCCGCGAGCTCGGGAGGCGACTCACGCTCGGCCTCCTCGCGCTCGGGCTCTTCGCGCTGGTTCCGCCCGGCCTCGTCGTCGGGATCGGAGGAGAGGAGGCGCCGCTCGTCGTGGTGATCGACGCCTCCTTCAGCATGGGACCGCGGCTCGACGATCTCGTCGATCTCGACGAGTTGCGCGGCCTGGGGGAGCGCGAGCTCCTGCTGGTCCTCGCCGGAGGGCGAGCCCTGCCCCTCTACGAGGGCCGGGCCCGTGAACTCGGGACGGCCCTCGCCGCGCCTCTGATCTGGCGCGATCCCGTCTTCCGTTCCCGCGCCGATCTCGCTGCCGCGCTCGCGCTGGCCCGGGAGCGCATTCCGGACGGCGTGCCCTTCGAGCTGGTCCTGGTCTCGGACGGAGGTTTCGACGACGTCCCCGTCGCCCGCAGCGACGTCGTCTCGGCCCGCGCCGTCGCCGGTCCGCGGCGTCGCGCCGCGAATCTCGCGCTCGAATTCGTCGGCGCGCCGCCTCTCCTTCCTCCGGAGCGCTCGCGCTCGATCGGCCTGCGGCTCGAGGGCCGGCTCGCTGCCTCGCAGCGGATCAGCGTCGTGTTGGCGGGTCAGGGTCGCGTCGAGATCGATCTGCCGGCCGGGCCGATCGCGGAGGATCTGCAGGTCGAGATCGCCTCGCCCTGGCCGGAGGATGGCTACTTCCTCGCGCGCATCGAAGCGGCGAGCGCCGACGCCGAGCCGGCCGACGATGAGGCCCGACTGCCCTTCCTCGTGTCGGAGGGAGGCGCGCGTCCCGTCCTCCTCCTGCAGGGCCCGCGCGGGGAGGCCGGACTCCGCGCCGGGCTGGCTGCGTCGCCCGGCCTGAGGCTCCTGCCCGAGGGCGCGAGCCTCGAACGGGCGCGCATCCTGGTCA
>JBFIHP010000223.1:0-5939 GCA_041601735.1 Planctomycetota bacterium
CCCGAGGCCCGGCCCTGTTTGTCCCGGCGGCCTAGGCCTTGTATCGTCCCAGCCGGGAGCCCGGACCCGACGGTCCCGGGGTGAAGGAACCACGAGGTAGATCGATGCAACTCCAGAACATCATGAAGACCGATATCGTCATCACCCAGCCCGACGAGACCGCGGAGGGCGCCTGGGAGCTGATGCAGATGAAGCGCTGCCACCACCTCCTCGTGGTCGGCGACGCGGGTCTCGTGGGGCTCATCTCGGAGCGCGACCTCGGGGGCAAGCGCGGCGAGAAGGTGCGCAAGGGCCACAAGGTCCGCGACCTGATGACCACCGACGTCATCACCGCCACGCCGAACACGACGCTGCACGAGGCGGCGGAGATGATGCGCGGCAACACGATCGGGTCCCTACCCATCATGGAGAACGGCAAGCTCTGCGGCATCATCACGGTCTACGACATGCTGAAGATCCTGGCGGGCAGCCGCGAGTAGCGACGTGACCGAGCTGACGGTCAGATTGCACGATCGCGATTCGGCCGGCCGCAGCTACGTCTATCCCGTCGTCTCACGCCGCGCCCGCGGCGTCTCCATCGGTATCAACCTCAGTCCGAACCGCGCCTGCAACTGGCGCTGCATCTACTGCCAGGTCGATGGGCTCGTTCGCGGACGGGGTCCCGAGATCGATCTGCCCCTGCTCGAGCGCGAGCTCCGGTCGATGCTCGAGGAGGTCCTCCACGGCGACTTCATGCAGCGCCGCGTCGCCGATCCGGCGATGCGTCGGCTGAACGACATCGCCTTCTCGGGCGACGGCGAATCGACGACCTCGCCGGATTTCGCCGCGGCGGTCGAACTCGTCGCTCGCGTGATGGCGGACTTCGAACTACCGGGCAAGATCCGCGTCGTGCTGATCACCAACGGCTCGATGGTGAAGCGCCCCGAGATCCTCGCGGCGGTGCGCCGACTCGCCGAACTGGGCGGCGAGGTCTGGTTCAAGCTCGATCGCGGTCGCGACCGCGACATCGTGCGCACCAACGACGTCAGGATCTCGCTCGATTCGCATCTCGACAACCTGCGGGCGGCCGCGGCCGAGATCCCCTGCTTCATCCAGACCTGCATGTTCGCGCGCGGCGGCCGGCCGCCCGAAGACGACGAGGTCCAGGCCTGGCTCGACGTCCTGGCCGGGTTGGTCGCCGAGGGGCTGGCGCTCCGCGGCGTCCTCCTCTACGGACTCGCCCGGGACTCGCATCAGCCCGAGGCGGCCGAACTCGCGCAGCTCCCGGAGGACTGGATGGAGGCCCTGGGCGCTCGCGTCCGGGCCCTCGGCCTCGACTGCCAGGTCTCGCCCTGAACCTCCGACCCCGGCCGGCCGCAGGGGCCGGCAGTCGAGAGGAGCGCCGGCCGGACAGGCCGGCATTCGACGCTCGCGGCGCCCTGAACGCCGCTCAGAGGAGCGCGGAATGCCGCTCTGAACGCCGCGGAATGCCGCTCTGTCAGAGCGGCGCTCCTGCGGCGCTCCTGCTGCGCTTCGTCACCCGGGGCGGGGCAACCCCGATCTCGACCCCTGCCCTCCGCGTCGCTACGATGACGGGCGGTCTGCTCGTGGACCGACGAGGAAGGGCGTCATGAAGGCCAACCTGCACATCGCGCTCCTGCGCGGCATCAACGTCGGCGGCAAGCACAGGCTGCCGATGAAGGACCTCGTCGCGATCTTCGAGGGGGCCGGATGCAGGAACGTCCGCAGCTACATCCAGAGCGGCAACGTCGTCTTCGAGGCGAAGCCCGAGGTCGCGCGGGCGATGCCGGCCCGGGTCACCGCCGCGGTGCGCGAGGACTTCGGTTTCGACGTGCCGGTCTTCCTCAGGACGGGCAAGGAGCTGGCGAAGGTCGTGGCCAACAACCCCTTCCTGCTGCGCGGTCACGACGCGGACATCCTCGCCGTCGCCTTCCTCGCCGGCGTCCCGACCGAGGAGCGGCTGGCGACCCTCGAGTCCGATCGCTCGCCGCCGGACGAGTTCGTGGCGATCGGGCGCGAGATCTACCTCTCGATGCCGAACGGGGCCGCTCGCTCCAGGCTGACCAACGCCTGGATCGATTCGAAGCTGCGCACGGTGAGCACCGCCCGGAACTGGCGGACCTGCCTGCAGCTGGTCGCGATGGCCGAGGACGGCTGAGGAGCGCCGGTCGGAGGGCCCTGCCTACGCTGCGCGTCGGCGTCCGAACCGTCGCTCCGGGTCAGGGTCTCTCGAGCGTGATCCTGAGCCCCCGGGTCGCGACCTTGACCCGCTCGACCGTGGCCTCGGCGGCCGGCTCCCGCGACTCGCGATCACGCGGCCCCTGGACCCGGATCTCGTAGTCGAAGCGGCCGTCCAGCTCGGACACGGTGAAACGCCCGTCCTGATCGGTCCGCTCCCAGGACCGGGTTCTCCCCTGGCCCTGATACCCGGGCTGCTCGCGCTCGGCCGCGATGATGCCCTCCGGATCGATCGCCTCGACCCGGAGCCGGCACCGGGCGACGGGCTTGCCGCTCTCGTCGATCACCTGGCCCTCGATCTTCCAGTTGCGGAAGAGATCGATGACCAGCTCGGTCGTCCCGCCGCCCTTCACCTCGAGGTTCTGCCGCGCCTGCGGCGCGCGGAAGTCGTCCTGGCCTGCAACCGTGTACCAGTATTCCCCGGCGGCCAGGTCCTCGAAGGCGAAGCGGCCCAGGGAGTCGCTCATGGCCTGGAGTTCCTCGGTATTGCGGCGCTCGAAGGGGCTGCGGCGCCGGTTCTCGCGGCGCAGGGTCACGAGCGTGCCCGTGGGGTCGCCGCCGCCCTCCAGGCGCAGCCGTCCTTCGACCCGTCCGCCGTGACCGACCCTGATCACCAGCTCCTCGGCGCCCAGCCGGTCGGCCGCGACCTCGCCGCTGCCGCCGCCCATGTAGTCGGGGTGCAGGGCCTCGATCGCGAGGGCGGCGTCCGGTTGCAGGCCCTCGATCGTGAAGCGACCGTCGTCGTCGCTGATGACCGGCTCCAGGGAGCCTCCGCCGAGGAGCATCATCATCTCGAAGCTGCCCTGGCCGTCGGTCATCTGGACCCAGTCGATCCGGGCGCCCCACAGGGCCTCGCCCTCGGGGTCGAGCACCCGTCCCTTCTGCGCGAGACCGCGACGGAGCTTGACCACCACATCGACGACGCTCTGCCCGACGGCGATCATCGGGGGCGCGCCGTCGCGACCGCGCAGGCGATCGCGCGTGATCGGCTCGGCGGGGTAGAAGCCGCGCGCCGAGGCGTTGAGCAGATAGGGCCCGGCGGGCACGCCCTCGAGCACGAAGTTGCCGTCGGCGTCGCTGACGACGCCGCCGCCCGCCGCGAACATCGCGAGCTCGGTGTCGCCTCCGCCCAGGGAGTAGACCCGGGCGCCGGAGATCCCGACGCCGCTGTCGGCGTCGATCACGCGGCCTTCGATGCGCCCTCCGCCGGTCATGCGGATCTCGAGGTAGTCCGGGTACTTGCCGTTCTCGTCCTTGCGCGGATCGATGAAGGAGAACGGGCCGTTCATGACCCGCATCCGGCCGTCGTCGACGATCTGCAGGCCCTCCTTGTGAACGACGATGACCTCGAGCTTGCTGTCGGGGACGTGCGGGAAGTCGAACTTGCCCTCGACGTCGGTCAGGTCACGGAGGAGACCCAGGGAGTCGTCGCTGATGACCGCGAGTTCGACGCCCTCGATCGGCTGGTTGGTGGTCGCGTCGAGGACGATTCCGTGAAGGCGCCAGCCCGGAGTCAGGCGGATGTCGAGCTTGGTCTCGGGCTCGACCTGCAGGTTGTCGCCGAAGGGCGCGAGGCCCTCCTTCCGGCACATGACCATGAGTCGTCCCTGCGGAAGCGTGGTCAGCTCGTAGGCGCCGCTCGCGTCGGTCACCGACTTCAGCGTCCGGAACAGGCTCGGGAAGTCGTTGCCGGTCGGCAGGACCGAGACGATCGCTCCGCCCAGGCCGCGGCCCTCGGCATCGGTCACACGGCCGCGCAGGGTGCAGGCCGGCCCCAGGACGAAGTCGACCTCCTCGCGGGCCTGGCCGGGCTGGAGCGTGAGCCGGCGCGAGTAGGCCGTCTGGCAGCCCTCGGCCGCCGCGATCAGGGCATAGGTTCCGGTGGCGACCCCCGCGAAGAGGAACTCGCCCTTCTCGTCGCTCGTGCGCTCGGCAAGGGCCTCGTCGTCGATCTCCAGGGCGTCGAGCATCTGCTTCACCGACTCGACACTGATGCCGGTCATCGCGAGATTCGGCACCAGCTGGATGCGCGCGCCGGCGAGCGCCACGCCGCGAGCGTCGTGAACGGTTCCCCGGATCTCGATCGCGGGCCGCAGGACGATCGTGCCCAGGTCACGGTCCTCGTCGGTCTCGAGCTCGAGATCGACGATCTCGCGCGACACATGGCCCTCGCAGGCGGCCGCGAGGACGAGGTCCTCCTCGCCGGCGGGCGCGGCGATGAGGAAGGCGCCTTCCGCGTCGGCGATCGCCTCCGCGAGCGTCTCGCGGCCGAGCAGGCGGAGCCGGACGGCGGCTCCGGGAGCGGGCGGTCCACCCTCGCCGAAGACGACCCGGCCCCGGACCAGGGCGCTCCGGTCCCAGGCCGGCGCCGTCTTCTCCTTGTCCTCCACGACCTCCGAGACCGGTCCGGACTCGCGCCGCGGTCCGACGACGGGCTCGTCCTTCTCGCCCGCGCCCATCGCCTCGTTCGCAGCCGGATCGAAGTCGGAAGGTTCCTCCTCGGCCGCGAACTTCCAGATGGCGAAGGCGGCGACGAGAGCGACGACGAGGCCCATCACGACGAGGAGCTTGCGATCCATGCTTCCGTCCTCCTGTGGCTTGCGGGAGTCCCGACTCTACCAGGGGCGGAGAACTCCCGGGATCTACTCCTTCGGCGGCCCGGGAGGATATCCCCGAGGTCGTGATTCAGAGGCCCAGGAAGAGGATGCCGGCGGCGCTGGCGGCGATCGCCAGGCCGGCGAGGGTGTGGGCGTGACGATCGAGGACGCGGCCCGGAAGCAGGTCCAGGCCCTTCCAGCCCGCCGTCACGAGCGCGAGCATCGTCGCGAGCGTCACCAGCGTGAAGACGGTCACGACCGCGAGGACGGCCAGGGCGTCGGCCTGCAGGGCGGGGTAGAGGAGGAGCGGGATGAGCGGCTCGCAGGGGCCGAAGGCGAAGACGATGAAGAGCGACCAGAAGGTCGCGCTCCGGCTCGTGACCAGATCGCGGGCGTGCTCGTGACGTCGTCGGCCGCCCAGGATCGCGTAGGCGATGCCGAAGGCGAGCAGGAGCCAGCCGGCCAGCCGACCGCGGACGCTCTCGAGCGCCTCCAGCCCGCCCAGCTCGGCGCTGAGCCACCAGCCGCCGAGGCCGATCGCGATCGAGGACAGCACGTGGCCGAGCCCGCAGAGCAAGGTGATGACCAGCGCTCGCCGGAGCCCCCAGCCGCGCGCGCGCGCCAGCGCCACGAAGGGCAGGCTGTGGTCGATGCCGATCGCGGTGTGGCTCAGGGCGACGATCGCGGCCGTGGCGAGCAGGGCGTTCATGGCGAGAGCCTATCCGCGGCGCGGAGCTCCGCCAATCGGGCGGCCGGAAAGCCGCGTCGCCCTCGGATTCCGGAGCCGCCCGGGCTCGATCGGCTTCTCGTCGCGACGGCTCCCTTGCGGCTGGTAGGATGATCGGAAGCGTAACCGTCGCGTCGGCGGCGGGGCGCGAGAGGGACGGCGGCGAAACCCCGGGCGACCGGCGGGGTTTCAGTCCGAGCCAGCCCCGTCAAGGAGCCCGATCGATGACGACCAGACCACGAAACAGAGGCCTGCTGATCGCCTTTTCGCTCGCAATGTGCGGCCTCTGTCTGATCCTGCCCGCCGCCCTCACGAGCCGCGCCGCGCCTTCCATGGCGCCCGAGACGCCGCGCATCCAGGATGCGGCGCGTGAGATC
>JBFIHP010000224.1:0-5935 GCA_041601735.1 Planctomycetota bacterium
ACGGCGTCTATCTCGTCGTCGCGCGCGACGACGACGGCAAGTGGCGCCGCGAGGTCGTCCACCGCGGCGAGCAGGGGCCCCGCGGCATCGTCGCCGGACGCTTCGACGAGGACCCCGAGGTCGAGACCCTCGCCATCTTCGGCTACTCCGGCAAGGTCGAGCTCCTCTCGCGCAAGGGCGATGCGCCCTTCGCGGCCAAGACCCTCTTCATCGACCGCGACAAGGGCCACTGGCTCGCCCGGGCCGAGCTCGACGGCCGCAACGAGACCGACGAGATCATCGCGTCCGGCTACTCCGGCCGCGTCGTGCTCATCAGCCGACAGCGAGCGGGCAAGAAGACTCCGACCGACGCGCTCGAGGACGACGCGGACTCCGGCGAGACCGGCCGCGTCGAGGGGGCCGCGGAGAGGGCGGTCGGGTCGGTCGGTCCGGCCGCCGCGTCGCGCCGCGCTCCCTTCAGGATCGGCGTCCGCAAGCTCCCCGCCGCGCGCGACATCGACCCCCTGCGCTACGGCGGCGGCTTCTACACCAAGACCGCGACCTACCTGACCTTGCTGCGACGTAACGACGAGGGTCGGCTCGTTCCGGGCCTCGCGCGGACCTGGCGCTTCGAAGACGAGGGTCGGACCTGGATCTTCGATCTCGATACCCGCCTGCGGCTCCAGGACGGGTCGAAGCTCGATGCCCGTCGGGTGCGCGAACAGTACCTCGAGGTCCTCGAGGACCCGGCCCACCGCTGGCTGGGCTTCGCCCGCTACACGAGGGCGATCGAGGCCCCGAACGCGGGCAGGCTGATCATCCGGCTCGATCGCCCCTGGGCGCTCGAAGAGGAGATGGTCGCCGTGAACCCCTTCGGCGTCCGGGCGCCGGCCTCCCACCGTGACGGCCGGTTCATCGCGCCGCTCGGCAGCGGCCCCCTCCGGCCGCAGGTCGAGGACGAACGGCGCGGCCGTCTCGTCTATGTCGATGATCGGGAGCATCCGGTCTTCGAGCTGGTCGAGGTCGCGAAACGCGACGGACTCTGGTCCGCCCTGGCGAGCGGCGAGGTCGACACGGTCATCGAGGGCTGGGAACAGGACCTCCTGGCCGATCACACGGCGGCCTACCTGGGCGAGCCCCTCCGCGTCAGCCGGGCGCCGGGTTCCTCCGTGGTCTACCTGAGCTTCAATCTCGAAGCGGGACCGATGGCGAAGGTCGGACTGCGTCGACGTCTCGCCCATGAACTCGATCGAACCGGATTCGAGGACGGGCGGCGGAGGGACTGTCGGTTCTGGTCGGCCGACCCCATCCATGAGTGGCCGCGACCGTCGGTCCGGCCGGAGTCGATTGACGTCCGGTCGGGAGCACCACCGTGGCGCGCCGAGCAGGTGCTGCGTCTGGTCGTGAATCGCGACGAGCCCTGGCAGATCGAAGCCGCCGAGTTCGTCGAGAGGGCCCTCGACGGCAAGGGGGCCGGAGCGGTCCTCGAGATCGCCCTTCTTCCTGCTTCCGACTACGCGGCAGCCGTGACCGAGGGCCGCTTCGACATCCTGATCGAACGGACCTGGGGGCTGCCCTACGACCCCTTCCTCTCCCTCGTCGCTCGCTTCGACCCCGTCGAGGAGAAGACCGCCTCGAGCCGGCTCCGGACCGGGATCCATCCGGATCTGCGGGCTGCGGTCCGCCGCGCCGCGACGGAGCCTGACCATTCGAGCCGCCTCGCCGCCTACGCGGACGCGCAGACCGTCATGACCCGCGAGTTCTGCATCCTGCCGCTCTACACGCCCGACCGCTTCGCCTTCGTGCGCGAGTCCAGCGAGCTGTCGATCGCTCCCGGTGAGCTGTCCCCGAGCCCTTACGCCTTGCCTCTGGAGTCCATGTTGCGCGGCGCGGACCGTCGCTGAATCAGCGAGGCGGCTGCCAGGCGCGGTAGTGGTAGGGATTGCCGTAGCGAGCGCGGCCCTCCCAGAGGAAGGCGTCGAGCTGGGTGCGGAGCCGACGCGCCATCTCGGGCTCGGCATCCAGGACGTTTCTCTTCTCGCCGGGATCGTTCGCGAGGTCGAAGAGGGCCTCGTAGCGGCGGCCGCGGTGGTGGTGCAGCTTGAAGCGCCAGTCGGGATCGTAGATGGCGTAGGAGTCCTGGAAGGCGCAGAAGGCGACGAAGGGCGGCCGCGCGATGCTTCCGCCCTCGAGCAGCGGCCGCAGGGAGCGGCCCTCTCCAGGCCAGGCGCCGCAACCCGCGAGATCCACGACCGTCGGCGCGACGTCGAGGTTGGTGACCGGACCCGCGATGCGCCGACCCGGCTCGCCCGGCACGAGCATGACCAGGGGAATCCGGAGCTGCTCCTCGTAGGGCAGGAAGCCCGCGAGCCGGCCGTGTTCGCCGAGACCCGTCCCGTGGTCCGAGGTGACGACGAGGAGACTGCGGTCCAGCTCGCCCGCATCCGCGAGGAAGTCGACGATGCGGCCCAGCTGGTGATCGAGCTTGCGCATCTCGCCGTCATAGCGATCGAGCGCGGTCTTGCCGAAGTCCATGACCGGGTCGTCGTTGCGCCAGGGCGTGTGCGTGCCGGTCAGATGGACGTAGGCGAAGCTGCCCTTCAGGTCGCCCCGGCTCGCCAGTCGCTCGGCGAGGTGCTCGAGCAGGTCGTCGATCTTCTCGGCGTCGGGCTTGATGTGGTCGCGATTGGGGTAGCTCCGGAACCGGAAGAAGCTCCGGTAGGCCGCCGCATCCCAGCCGCGCAGGAAGGACTCGTCGCTGATGCCGTTGAAGTCGTTGTCGGTCACGGTGACGAAGAAATCGTCGTAGCCCCCCGCGGCCAGGGCCTGCACCAGGAAGGGCTCGTGCTCCTCGCTCAGCATGAAGCGGCTGTTGTAGGCGCCGCTCAGCATGTTGCGCACGGCGAGGGTCGTGGCGGTCGCCGACGACCGTGCCCGCTCGAAGACCAGGGCGCGTGCCGCGAGTTCGTCGAGACGGGGCGTGGTCGGCCGCCGGTAGCCGTGGAGCGACATGCGGTCGGGGCGGGCCGCGTCCCAGAGCAGGATCACGATCGGCGGTCGGTCGGCCGACGTCCCGGTCGCGGGCGCCGGCGCGACTTCGAGCAGCCAGGGCGCGCCCAGGTCCGGGGCCCGACGACCCAGCGCCGCCTCGTCCGCGACCCAGCGGCTCCAGGGCGCCGAGGCCCCGAAGGCGCCGAAGCGCGAGTACTCGAAGGCGATCAGCCGCAGGTCAGGCCGCTGCCCGAGGGTCGCGAAGGCGACGCCGCCCAGCACGAGAAGACCGAGGGCCGCGAGGCGCAACCGCCGGAGCCGTCCGAGGCCGAGGCGCACGAGGAGGCTCGCGAGGAAGAGGATCGCGAGGAGCGCCACGCAGTCGAAGAAGCGCTCTCGGTAGTCCTCGACCCGCGGGTAGAGGAGCGGCAGGAAGCCCAGCAGGAACACGAGATTGATCGCCGGGCCGCTGAGCCGACCCGGGCCGCCCGGGAGCGTCGCGAGGGCGCGGGGAAGATCGGAGAGCCGCCGGCAGGACCCGAGGATCGCCTCGCTCAGGGGTAACAGGAGGAGGAGGCCGGCCCCGGCGAGGGCGAGGAGGTGGGGGTTGAGACCGAGCTGGTCGAGCTCGTCGCGCAGGCTGAGACGGAGGACCTGCACGACCTCGAGGACGACGAGGAGCGCGAGCAGGACGGTCGCGACGGCCGGAGTCCAGGCGCGGGGCCGACGCGAGAGAAGGTAGAGGCCGACGCCGAGCGGGAGAAGGACGCGGAGCAGCGACACCATCGCCTTCAGGATCGCGGAGGCACCGAAGCCCGCCGCCGCGCCGAGGTAAGGCAGCACGAGATCCTCGCCGACGAGGCCATCGGCCACGAGGCCGCGGGTGCGGACGAGCCACTCCAGGGCGACCAGGACGAAACCGGCGGGGATCAGCGCCAGCATGGCCTGGGCAAGCGCCGCGAACTCGGCCCTCGTCTCGCCGCGGCCAGGCAGAGCGAAGCTC
Source organism: Planctomycetota bacterium (assembly GCA_041601735.1). Lineage (GTDB taxonomy): Bacteria > Planctomycetota > DRQF01 > JACKGY01. Next base: position 3,974 of record JBFIHP010000224.1, read on the forward strand.
GCCCGGGGCCGCGAGGCGAGGACTCCGAGGCCGCCGATCGCGATCCCGATCGGCAGGAGGCGCGAGTCGAAGACGCCGCCGAGCACCAGCGCCGTGCCCGTCAGCGTGGCCAGGACGTGGAGCCCGAGGCCCGAGCACAGCCGGCGCCAACCGTCGAGGAGGAGGACACCGAGGCCGGCGCCCGCGAGGGGCAGGGCGCCCCGGAAGACGATCGCCGCGGGCGCGAACTCGGCCGGCGGCACCGCGCCGCTCGAGTCGATCGCCCGGAGGAGCAGGGCGATGCCGAAGAGGAGCGCACCGAGGGCGAAGGTCATCGTCCCGGGGCCTCGTGCAGGGTCGAGAACTCCTCCAGCCACATCAGCGTGGCGCCGCAGACCGCGGCGGGCACGGTGAGGATGTTGATCACGGGCACCGTGGCGAAGAAGAAGGTGCTGAGGCCGAAGCCGAGGGTGAGGAAGCGGCGCTTCGCCAGGGTCCGGCGCATGTCGCGGAACCTCAACCCGGCGTTGTCCATGGGGTAGTCGCTGAACTCCAGCGCCAGCATCCAGGCGCTGAAGGCGCCCCAGAGGAAGGGCGCGGCCGGCGGGAAGAAGATGAGCAGCACGAGACTGAGCGCCCCGACCGGGATCGCCCAGAGCACGTAATAGAGGATCTTCTTGGTCTCCTGGAAGATGATCCCGGGCGAGCGTTTCACCAGCTGCACGATCGGCAGGCCCTTCGGCCGGTGTCCCGTCCTGTGTTCCTCGACCGCCTCGGCCAGGATGGCGTTGAAGGGGCAGGCGACGAGGCTGGCGATGATCACGAAGCTGTAGGCGCTGACCAGAAGCGCGGAGGTCCCGAAGATGATCCAGAGGAAGGGCCCGAGGGCATCGATGCCGGTCTTGTCCGCCCACCATTCCGCGGCGCTCTCGATCCGCTCGCGCAGGACCTCGATGGACCACCACGCGATGCCGGCGTAGACGAGGGCGGAGAGCAGGACCGGCACGAAGGCCCAGGTGCGGACCCGCGGCTTCGGGAGCAGCGCGAGACCGCGTGCGAAATAGGATGCGCCTCGCAGGAGACTCGAGATCATCGACTTCTCGTTCCGCTCATGATCGTGGTCGGAGCCGCGTCCGCGGCCCCCGGGACGCTACGGAAAAGCGTCCCGGCCGACAATCGGGCCCAGGCCTCGCCAGGGCTTCGTCGGTCTGGCATCATCGCGGCGATTCGAAGCCGCGCCGCGCGCAAGACCGGCCGATCCGATCGGAGGTGCAAGACTTGTCCAGACCGCTGATCATCCTCGCCCTCGGCCTCCTCCTGGCAGCCTGCGGCACGAGGGATGAACGTATCGACGACTCCTTCGGCCCTGAACGGAGCAGATCCACCATGGAACTCGGCAACTTCTCGGTGAGCCTCTCGGTGACTGACCTCGCGGCCTCGCGCGCCTTCTACGAGAAGCTCGGGTTCGCGGTGATCGCCGGCGACCCGAAGCAGAACTACCTCATCCTGGCCAACGGCAGCACGAAGATCGGGCTCTTCCAGGGGATGTTCGAGGGCAACCTCCTCACCTTCAATCCGGGATGGAACGAGAAGGGCGAGACGCTCGCCGATTTCACCGACGTCCGCGTGCTCCAGAGCCGGTTGAAGGCCGCCGGAATCGAGCCGGTCACCGCCGCCGACGAGGCGAGCACGGGGCCGGCCAGCTTCGTCGTGACCGATCCCGACGGCAACGTGATCCTCTTCGATCAGCACGTCCCGAAGCCCTGAGATCGGGCCTCAGCGGAGAAGCGGGAGCCGGTCGCTCGCGTCGCCGCCGATCGCCTCCGCGGACAGACCGAGGAAGTCGTCGGCGAGGCTCCGATAGACGGCCCGGAAGTCGAGTCGCGCGGCGAGATCGCCTTCGGCCTGCTCGCCGAGATCGAGACCCGGACCGAGGACGCCGCCCTGCACGCGATCGCCGAGCAACATGGCGAGGCCGCCGGC
>JBFIHP010000225.1:0-5929 GCA_041601735.1 Planctomycetota bacterium
CCGCGCGAAGGAGCCGCCGCGAGGAACCGAAACCGGCGCATCGGATCGCTCCGATGCGCCGGACTGCCTGTCGGTTCCTGTGGGCCCGACTCAGGACGGACGCCGCACCACGAGCCGGTGGAAGTACCAGACGAGCGCGGCAAGGACGGCCGTCGTGGCGAGCTGGCCGGGGAGGCCGTCGAGCGCGAAGGGCAGGCCCTTCCCGGAGCCCGGAAAGACCAGCACCAGCATCGCGAGGCCGACACCGAGGAGTCCCTCGCCGCCGACGAGGCCCGAGCCGAAGAGGACGCCGGCCTCCTTGCGTCCGTCGCGTTCCTCGCGGGAGGCGGCGCGACGCTCGACGAACCAGCGCAACGAGCCGCCGAAGAAGACGGTCATCATGGTCGAGAGCGGCAGGTAGACGCCGACCGCAAAGGGCAGGCTGGGGATACGGAAGAGCTCGATGAGGATGGCGATTCCGGCGCCGATCCCCACCAGGTGCCAGGGCAGCTCCTGGTCGAGGACGCCGTCGACGACGAGCTGCATGAGCGTCGCCTGCGGCGCCGGAAGCTCCGCCGTGCCGAAGCCCGGACTCTCGCCGAGGGCGAGGATGGCGAGGGAGACGAAGGCCGTGGCGGTGAGGACGCCCATCAGCTCGCCGATCTGCTGGAACTTCGGCGTGGCGCCGAGCAGGAAGCCGGTCTTCAGGTCCTGCGAGGTGTCGCCCGCGATCGAGGCCGCGATGGCGACGACGCAGCCGACCGTGACGGCGGCGACCTTGCCGGATGTGTCGGTCCAGCCCAGGGCCAGGAAGATCGAGGCCGTGCCGAGGAGCGTCGCGATGGTCATGCCGCTCGTGGGGTTGGAGGTGACGCCCACCAGACCGACGATGCGCGACGAGACCGTGACGAAGAAGAAGGCGAAGATCGCCACGAGCACCGCCGCGACGAGGCGGGCGAAGATGTTGTCGAGGGCCGAGAAGGCCTGGGGGAGGATCGTGAGCATCGCGATCACCGCCAGCGAGCCCAGGCCGACGACCTTGAGCGGGATATCGCGCTGGGTGCGGGGCGTCTCGGCCTTGCCGTTCTCGAGGCCGTCGCGGTACTGGGCAACGCCGGCCTTGAAGCTCTCGATCATGGTCGGGATGCTCTTGATGAGCGTCATGATGCCCGCCGCGGCCACGGCGCCGGCGCCGATGTAGCGCACGAATCGGTCCCAGATGTCGCCCGGGGAGGCGTCGGCCGCGCGGACGAGCCGGGAACTCGCGCCCTCCATGACGAGAAGGGTCGCGTCGGGCGTGAGGATCGCGATGCCCGGGATGATCACGAGCGCGGAGAGCAGGCCGCCGCCCACCATGATCATCGCGATGCGGGGGCCTAGGATGTAGCCGACGCCGAGCAGGGCCGGCGAGGCCTTGGCCGCGAGGACGGCCTTGGGCACGAAGGGCAAGGTCAGGCTGATGGAGCCCGGGATCGCCTTGAGGCCCCCGAAGACCATCTTGACCAGGGCTCCCGCCCCGAGACCGAGGAAGACGTTGCGGGCTCCGGCACCGCCGACCTCGCTCGCCACGAGGACCTCGGCGCAGGCCGTCCCCTCGGGGTAGGGGAGGTTGCCGTGCTCGCGAGCGATGAGGAAGCGACGCAAGGGGACCATGAACAGGATGCCGAGGACGCCGCCGGCGATGCCGAGCAGCGTCATCTGCAGGAGATCGGGCGCGGCGTTCCAGAGCCAGAGCGCGGGCAGGGTGAAGATCAGCCCGCTGGCGACCGAGCTCGAGGCCGAGCCGGTCGTCTGCGCGAGGTTGGCCTCGAGGAGGCTGCCCTTCTTGCCCATCTTCGCGAAGACCCGGAAGGCCGCGACCGTCATGACGGCGATCGGGATCGAGGTCGAGATCGTGAGACCGGCCTGCAGGCCGAGGTAGGCGTTGGCCGCGCCGAAGACGATGCCGAAGATCACGCCCGAGACGATCGCTCGTGCCGTCGCCTCCATCGGGGAACTCTCGGGACCGATGAGGGGTCGGTACTCCTCGCCTTCGGGCACGGGCTCGTAGGCCGCGCGGCCCAGCTTTCTCGTCTCGCTCACGGTCGTCCTCCCGAGTTTCCGCTCCCGGCGTCGATGACGCCGAAGCGGAGAGTATGACCGCAAACGCGTCCCGACGGCCAGTCTCGATGGCGAATTCTCGCATCGATGCGCCGGAGCGCAGCGAGGCGCGCGTCGCGAGACGCCGCTCCGGGGCCGTCTATCGCCCGATACCGCGCAGGACGGACTTGCCGATCGCCGTTCCGCTCTCCTGGTGTTCGTGCGCACGACGGAGGTTCGCGACGGTCAGCTCACCGAAGTCCTCGTTGACCGTCGGAGCGAGCGTGCCGTCATCGAGGAGAGCCGCCACCCGATCGAGGAGGACATGCTGCGCCTCCATGTCTTCGGTCGCGAACATCGACCGCGTGAACATGAACTCCCAGCTGACCGAGAGCGCCTTGGTCTTCAAGGGGACGATGTCCAGGCCTGCGGGATCGTCGATCAGCGCGATGTGTCCGCGCGGCTTCACCAGCTCGACGATGGCCGGGAAGTGCCGATCGGTATGGGTGAGCGCGGCGACGTAGCGCGGCGCGACGCCGAGCGCCTTCATCTCCTCGTCGAGCGGCTGCCGGTGATCGATCACCTCGTCCGCGCCCATCTTCTCGACCCAGGCCCGGGTGTCCGGCCGCGATGCCGTCGCGACCACCCTGAGTCCGGTGAGCCTCTTCGCGAGCTGGATCAGGATCGACCCGACTCCTCCGGCGCCGCCGATCACGAGCAGGGTCTCTCCGGGACCGCGGCCCTCGGCGAGGCCGAAGCTGTCGAAGAGCATCTCCCAGGCGGTGATGGCGGTGAGCGGCATGCCGGCGGCAGTGGCGAAATCGAGCGAGGCGGGCTTGCGGCCGACGATGCGTTCATCGACGAGATGGAACTCGGCGTTCGTGCCCGGGCGGGTGACGTCACCGGCATGGAAGACCTCGTCGCCGGGACGGAAGAGGGTGACCTCGCGGCCCACCTCCAGCACGACTCCCGCCGCGTCGAAGCCGAGGATGCGATGGTCGCCCTGCGGCGCCGCGGCGGCGCGCAGCTTGACGTCGACGGGATTGACCGAGACCGCGCGGACCTCGACCAGGAGGTCGCGCGAACCGGGCCGCGGCGCCTCGACCTCGAGATCGATCAGGGCATCTCGCGCCGAGATGGGCCCGGCCTTCCGGTATCCGATGGCCTTCATGACGCGCGTACTCCTCAGCGGTTCAGGGTCTCGAGGACGTGGCCGAGGCCGCCGCGGACGGCGGCGACCTGGGCCAGGATGCAGATCTCGTCGGTGGCCTTCGGGCTGTCGGGGTAGACCTCGGTCGTGGTCACGAAGCGCGCGCGGGTCAGGCCCATGCAGAGCCCGAGCGGCCCGGCGTCGTAGTTGATGACGCCGTGCTGCTCGAGCGGCTCGCCGATGATCTTGCCGTCGGTGCCGGGGGCGATGTGGGTGACCTTCTCGACCTCCTCGATGACGGCGCGCTGAAACTCGGGCACCGGTCGCGCCGAGTCGCCGACCGCATAGAAGCCGTCCGGGATGTCCCAGATCGCGTGGTCGACGGCATCGCGGGCCGCAAGCGCCGGCCGGAACTCCGTGTTGTCGGTGTCGGTCGTCTCGTGGAGATCGAAGTGGGCGACGAAGTCGATCTTCAGCGCCTGGACCCGGTCGATGACCGCCGCCGCCTCCTCCGAGGGGCTGTCCTCACGGAAGGAACGGTTGGGATCGACGGCCTTCGGGTTCCAGCGGTTGATCGTCTCGTAGCCCCAGGGGCTGAGGCAGGGCATGACGACGAAGTCGAAGTGCGCGGCCCAGGCCGCGGCCTCGGTCTCGAGGAAACGGATCGCGCCCTGCACGCCGCTGGTCTCGTAGCCGTGGACGCCGCCGGTGACGAGCACCGTGGGTCGCGACGGATCGCGCTTGCGGGTTCTCAGGACCATCAGGGGATAGCGCTCGGGGTCGATGGGCAGGGCGCCGTAGGTCTCGACGTCGAAGTCGGAGCGCAGGCGCTCGATCTTCGCGAGGACCTCGTCGGCGTAGCTGCGCTTCACCGACTGGGCGGCGAGCCAGGCGGCCTTCTCGGCATCGCCCCAGGGCGTGCCGGGGCTTCCGATGGGGTAGGGCGCTGCACGACTCATCTCTCGACCTCCGTCTCGTTTCTCGCGAGGCAGGGTAACGCAGGCCGCGGCTCTTCGCGGCGAAAAACCGGAACGCCGACACCGAGCTCGGCTGACCCGAGTCGAGGAGGCCGGAGACGGCTCGACATCTCGAAGGAGGTTTCGGGCTGCGTCCGGTCGACTTGCGGGTCCGGGTGGGTGTAGGATCCGGACTCTCGGCGTCATCGCCTCGCAGTCCCGCAGGCCGATCCGCCATCCTGAGAAACGGAGGAGACCCGTCATGCTCCAGGTTGCCCTGATCGCCCTGGCATCCCTCGCCTCGACCCTGCCGCAGGTGGCGCCGCGTGCGTCGGAACCGGCGACCGAGAAGATCGCAGTGAAGGTGCGCTACGTCGGTGATCTCGGGTATCCGCGCGGACGGGAGTTCGTCGAACTCCTTGAACGGCACTTCGAGACCGTCGCGGCCACGGACGAGACGGCCATCGAGTCGCCGGCCGTCGCCGAGAAGCTCTTCGCAGACGCCGAGGTCCTCGTGGTGGACGCCGACCTCACGGGGCTCCTGCCGCCCGCCTACGGCAAGCCGATGGTCGTGATCTCCGGACCCGGAGTGAAGACGGCGGAGAGCCTGGGTGCCAAGCTCGACTGGCTCTGACTGTGCCTGCGTGCAGAGGCGCACGGTGTGCGCTTCGAACATCCGATCTTCCAGGGGCCACTTCCCGTCGATTCGACCACGGTCGAGAAAGTCGATCCCTACAGCGGCAAGACGATCCGAGCCTGGCGTGTCCATGAGGACATCGGTCGGCCCGGACTCGTGGCGAGTCGCAGGCGCTTCGTCGATTCTCCGGACAGCGAGATTCTCGCCGGAGGCATCAACATGAAAGGGGATCGCGGCGTGCCCCTCGTACGCGAGGGCAACATCTTCCTCTGGGGATTCGCGGCATCGCCTTCGGAGATGACCGAGGCCGGAATCGCGGCCTTGGTCAACTCGGTCGCCTACATGAAGGGTTTCGACGGCCGGGTCCCGTCCCGCCGGGCCGGGGTCATCGAGCGCGATCGCTGGCGGGGCATCCTCGATAGCCCCTATGTCAAACCCTCGCGCCTGTCGGTCTACTTCGGTCCCGAACTCGTCGCGGCCCATGGCGAGGACAAGGCGGCCTACGTCGCCGATCTCGAGAAGCGGGCCCCCTTTCTCCACGTGGCGCGGGGCAGCGCGAATCTGCGCATCGATCCCGAGGCCGAGGAGCTGGGAGTCCCGACCGACAGCCTCGCGCTGATCCGGGCGGCTCTGGAGGCGGACGACGAGCGAGGCCGGCGCATCCTCGATCGCTACTGGCCGGAGGACGACCTGGTCGCGGCCCGGCCGCGCAGCGTCGAGGACCTCGATGCCCTGGGCGACACCGTCGTATTCAGCGAATCGCACGGCTATCGCTGGCTGTCGCGGGCCCCCGAGGCCGGACCGGAGCGCTGGGAGATCGAGGATGCCTTCGACGCCCTGGAGACGTCCGAGCCGACGGAGTTCGCGCCGGCGATCTTCAGTGCGTGTTTCGTGGGCGGCTACAACACGCCCGAGCTGGCCAGCGACAAGAGACTGGGTCTCGTCACCCTCGCGGTTCGCGCCGATGTGCTCGATGGCTGGCACGTCACCGTGGAGGGCGGCGACTCCGGACTTGCCCCGGTCTCGATCGAGGTCGATCTCCCGCCCGGGATGATGTGGTACGAACCGGGCTACTCGATCGAGGGGGAGCGCAGAGCCGTGGAGGGAGTCGTCGAGGGTCACGGCAGA
>JBFIHP010000226.1:0-5906 GCA_041601735.1 Planctomycetota bacterium
CGCTACGGTCGCGTCTTCGGCACCAGCAAGTAGTCGCCTCCAGACCTTCGAACGAAGCCTCCCTCGACCGCGCGGTCGAGGGAGGCTTCGTTCGAAGGTCTGGAGGCGACTACTTGCTGGTGCCGAAGACGCGACCGTAGCGGTAGTAGACCTCGAGGCAGAGCGTCATGAGCGCGGTCGAGTAGACCCGGCCGCCCGCCTCGCCCCAGGCCCCCTTCGGGTCCCAGGAGCCGGAGAAGTTGCCGTCGGCGCGCTGACGCTCGATGATCGCGTCGTTCATCGCCTCGTTCCACTTCTTCCACGAGTCGCCGCCCACCTGGAACATGGCCAGGGTGCCGTAGTACCAGTAGTACATGTCGATCGAACCCTTGGCCTGATCCCAGACCGGCAGCTTCTTCGTCATCAGGTCCGCACCCAGCTTGATCATCTGGTTCTCGGCGGGGTCCTGACCGCAGAAGACGCGGGTGACGATGCCGACCGCGGTGAGGGACTCCGACTCCTCGGCCGGGAACTCCTCCTTCTTGCCGGTCTCGCGCACCGGCGGCTCACCCGTGCGGATGTAGCCCGTGCGACCCGACTCCTGGTCGGTCATCTCCTCGATCCAGTCGAGCGCCCAGCTGAAGCGGGTCTGATCGACCTCGATACCGGCGGCCTTGCCCGACTTGAGGGCCATGACCATCCAGCCCGTCACCGAGGTGTCGTTCTGGCCGTCGGCCTCCTTGTAGCGCCAGGCCTTGTAGGGGTTCTGGCACTGCTGCACGTAGGCGACGCCCTTCTCGGCGTAGCTCTTGAACAGCGGGCTCTGAGTGAGGCCGTAGGCCTCGGTCATCGCCAGCGCGCCGATCGAGTGGTTGTAGGTGAAGTTCGCGACCGACTTCGAACCGAAGCAACCCTCGGGGTCCTGCTTGTCGCGCAGCCACTTGAGGCCGCTCGCGACGGTGCGCTTGTAGGTACCGGCCTTGTGGGTCTCGCCGGCGCCGAGGAAGCAGAGCAGCGCGAGGCCCGAGTTGCCGACGTCGTAGAGCGCATTGCCCTTGCCGTCGCAGAGCGCGCCCAGCTGCGGGTCGCCGTTCTGCATGAAGCCGTCCGAATCCCAGGAGCCGTCCGGAGACTGGTGCTTGGCGAGCCACTCGAGGCCCTTGTCCACCGCCTTCTGGGCCCGGGCGCCGCGACCGCGACGGGCGCGCTTGCGACCGCCGCGACGACCGCCGTAGCTGCCGCCGGCACCGCCGCCGAGACCGATGGCGTCGTTGTTCGAGCGCGAATCCATGGGCTTGTCGGAGATGAAGTCCTCCTCGCCCTTGGTCTCCTCGTAGTCCTCGTTGGTGTCGTCCTCGTCGTGGTCGTCCGTCTCCTCATCGACCTCGACGGGATCCTCGACCAGCTCCTCCGGCTCCGGCTCTTCCTCCGGCGGCGGCTCGTCGATGATCTCCTCTTCGATCGGCGGCGGCTCATCCATTTCCATCTTGGCCTGGTCATCGCCCTTCTTGTCCGGCGGATCGCCGATGAAGGTGAGCAGAATGATGATGATCAGGCCGTGAATCGCGGCGGAGATCAGCAGCCAGGGAGTGCGACGCAGCTGTTCAACGAGGATGTCGTTGAAGCTCTCGCTCTCGAACTGCTGGCGATACATCTCGTAGGACATCAACCAACTCCTGAGTACGAACGCCCCTCTCGGGCGTTCCCAACCCCGTCACGGGGATGATCTTGGCGATTTCGAGGCCGGGTTCTCGGCATGCGATCCGCCGACCTCTCCGATCGAGACCGACCTTCACGCAGGAAGGCCAACGGCCCGGAGGGCCGAGGGTTCAGTCCGATCGGGAATTCCCTTCGCCCGAGACCGATCCGGGCGCGGCCGGACCGGAACCCTCGAGACCCGGGAGGATAGGCAGTTCAAGGCGGCCTGTCCAGATCAGCGGGCCAGCTGGAGTTCGAGGGCCCCGACCACCCGCCTCTTGAGGTCCGGAGGCGTGATGTAGGCGTCCTTCACCAGATCCAGCTGGACCTTGACGATCACTTTGTTGCTCTTCTCGATATAGAGCTTGCGCCGGATCTGGTCCTGGGCCTCGTCGAATCCGAGCGTCCGGGCCTTCTGGATCTTCTCGACCTTGACCAGCCAGTAGGAATTCACGTTCAGGATCGGCCCGAGGACGTCCCCGGCCTCGACGCCCTCGGCGAAGACGGCGGCCTCCACCGCCTCGGGCAGGAGGGTGCCCTTGCCCTTCACCACCGCACCGATCAGCCCGCCCTCGCTCTTGGAGCTGTGCTCGCTGTTCTTTTCGGCCAGGACGGCGAAGTCGGCCTTGGTCTCGAGCTTGCGCTTCAGGCCATCCAGCAGCTGCTTCGCCCGGGCCTCGGTGCTCCGCGGCCCCCGGGTGAAGTAAACCTGGATGACCCGGAGGACCGCCTCGTCCTGGAAGGTGAACTCGGTGTCGCGGTTCTTCTTGAAGTAGGCGCGGATCTCGCGGGGCCGGACCGTGAGGTCGTGCAGCGGCCGGAGGTCGCGGGAGAGCCGCCCGCCGCCGCGCCCGGAGACCACCCGTAGCCAGGCGAACTGCTCCTGCCGGCGGCGGAAGTCGGTATCCCACTGATCCTCGGTCATGCCCTGGTCGCGCAGGTACTCGGCGAAACGGCTGTCGTCGCCGTACTGGGCCTCGATCGTCCGGTTCTTGATGTTGAGGTAGTCCTCCTCCGAGATGCTGATCCCGGAGCGCTTGGCCGCCTCCGCCTTGACGATGTCGAGCACCTTCGAGGTCAGGACCTGGCTGAAGACGCGCTCCTGCTCGGTCATGGACATCTTGGCGAGATCGACCTCGTCCTTCTTCAGCGACTCGAGGATGTCGTAGCGCGTGATCGCCTTGCTGTTCACGATGCCCACGACCTCGTTGTCGGCGGTGGACTGGGCCGGCAGGAAGGTCGCGGCGAGCGCGACGAGGGCGAGACAGAGGACGGCTCTGGATGTCATCGGGTCAATCCCCTTTCGGTTCGACTCCCGCGACTCTACCAGGGGCGGGGGGCCGCACCAAAGCGGGGTCCGCGCCTTCCTTCCGTCGCTCGACGCGAAGGGCGGCGACGAGCTTCTCCCAGGCCGCCCGGGGGCTCTTCAGCGCCGCCGTGTCCGGAAGGAGGACGTCGAGGCCGGCGATGACCCGGTGCTCGGTGCCGGAGGCGATGAGCCGGCGGCGGATCGACTTCATCCGACCCGGGCGCAGGAGAAGCCCGCGCTCGGCGATGGTCGCGAGCCGCTTCAGCTCGTGCTCCTCGGCCAGGGCCCGGATGCGGCAGACGAAGAGGAAGTCATCGACGATCGCCGGCGGCCGCCCGAAGCGATCCACCAGCTCCTCGCGTACCAGCTCGAAGTCGGCGTCCTGCGTGCAACGTCCGAGCTTGCGGTACATCTCGAGCTTGAGCTTCGGGTCCTCGATGTAGTCGCCGGGCAGGAAGGCCTCGAAGTCGAGGCTGATGTCGACCTCGTCGGGAAGGACCGCTCGTTTCTTGCTCATCTCCTTCACCGCCACGTCGAGCAGGCGACAGTACATATCGTAACCGACCGCCGCGATGTGGCCGCTCTGCTGATGACCGAGCAGGTTGCCGGCGCCGCGGATCTCGAGGTCGCGCATCGCGATGCGAAAGCCGGAACCCAGCTCGTCGAATTCCTCGATCGCCCTGAGGCGCCGCTCGGCGTCGTCGGTCAGGACGACGTCGGGGCGCAGCAAGAGGTAGGCGTGCGCCTTCACCCGGTACCGGCCGACGCGACCGCGCAGCTGATGGAGATCGGCCAGGCCGTACATGTCCGGCCGGTCGATGAACATCGTGTTGGCCGTCTGGATGTCGAGGCCCGACTCGATGATGGTCGTGGCCAGCAGGATGTCGGCCTCCTGCCGGACGAAGGCCATGAGGTTGCTCTCGACCTCGCGCTCGTGCATCTGGCCGTGCAGGACGAGGACCTTCGCCTCCGGCACGATCCGCTGGATCTCCTTCTTGACCCTCTCGATCGTCTGCACGCGGTTGTGCACGAAGAAGCACTGGCCGCCGCGCTCGAGCTCGCTGAGCACCGCGGCGCGCACGAGATTCTCGTCGAAGCGCACGATGCGGGTCTCGACCGGCTGTCTGCCGCGCGGCGCCTGGGTCAGCGAGGAGATGTCGCGGATGCCCAGCAGCGAGAGGTGCAGCGTTCGTGGGATCGGCGTCGCGGTGAGGGTGAGGACGTCCACCGTGCGCTTGAAGCGGCGGAGCTTCTCCTTGTGGGCGACGCCGAAGCGCTGCTCCTCGTCGATGATGATGAGCCCGAGGTCCTTGAAGGCCACGTCCTTCGACAGCAGGCGGTGGGTGCCGATCACGATGTCGACCGAACCCTCGACGAGCCCGATGAGGTTGGCCTCCTGCTCGCCCCTGGTGCGGAAGCGGCTCATGCCCTCGATCGTCACCGGGAAGTCCATCATCCGCTCGCGGAAGGTGCGCAGATGCTGCTCGGCCAGCACCGTCGTCGGCACCAGCATCGCGACCTGCTTGCCGGCCATGACGGCCTTGAAAGCGGCGCGCATCGCCACCTCGGTCTTGCCGTAGCCGACGTCGCCGCAGATCAGCCGGTCCATCGGTCGCGACGACTCCATGTCGGTCTTGATCGCCTCGACCGCGGTGAGCTGGTCCGGCGTCTCCTCGTAGGGGAAGGCCGCCTCGAACTGGTGCTGCCAGGGCCCGTCTTCGGGGTAGGAGATGCCCTCCTCCCGTGCCCGCACGGCCTGGGTCTCGAGCATCTCGGCGGCGAGATCCGCCACCGCGCGATAGACCTCCTCCTTCCGCTTCGACCAGCTCTTGCCGCCGATCTTCGACAGCTTGGGCTCGTCGCCCTTGCCGCCGATGTACTTCTGGACGAGGTCGGCCTTCGCGACCGGCACGTAGAGGAGGATGCCGTCGGCGAACTCCAGGGTCATGAACTCCTGGGTCTCGCCGCCCTTCTCGATGGTCTCGACGCCGAGGAAGCGCGCGATGCCCTGGGCCACGTGCACGACGTAGTCGCCGGGATTCAGATCGACGAAGTCGTCGATGGGCTTGCCGAGCGGCGCGTCCTCGGCCCGGATGCGACGCCGCTGGAAGGAGACGTTGAAGAGCTCGCGATGATTCACCAGCGAGAGCTTCTCGGAGCGCCAGTGGAAGCCCCGGTAGAAGGAGCCGGTGAGGCCGCGGAGATCGCGCGAGGAGAGCGACCGGAAGAGCAGCTCGGAGGCCTCCTCCTCCACCGCGTTCCAGAAGCGCTGTCGCTCGGGATCGGTGGCGAAGGCGACGAGCAGGCTCTGGTCGCCGCGCGAGTAGCGGTCGAGGGCCTCGATGGCCGCCTCCATGTCGCCGCCGCCGCTCTCGAAGGCGCCGATGTCGAAGTCGAGGCCCTCCGGCGCGACCGGCAGGCGCTCCAGCCGGAGCGGGCGTCGCGACTCCAACTCGGCGACGTGATCGATCGGGTCCGGCCGCCCCGCGAGCTGGCGCTGCTCGCGCCGGGTCTCCAGGTGCTGGCGGAGGTCGTCGGCGTCGCGGATCAGGACATCGACCTCGGCCGGGAGGATCTCGGGCAGTCGGCAGCCCCGCTCCTCGGTGGCGAGCCGCGGCCGTGAGAGCGAGATCGTCGCGACCTCGAAGGTCTCGAGCGAGCGCTGGGTGTCGGGAGCGAAGCTCCGGATCGACTCGACCTCGTCGCCGAAGAGCTCGATGCGCCAGGGCGAGGCCGCCATGTGGTCGAAGATGTCGACGATGCCGCCGCGCAGCGCATACTCGCCGGTACTCTCGACGTGCGAGACCCGCTCGAAACCGGCCGCGCCCAGAGCGGCGACCAGGTCCTCGCGATCGCGATCCTCGCCGGCCCTGATCTCGAGCATCCCGGCCTTGATGTCGTCGGGCGCCGGCAGGGCCTC
>JBFIHP010000227.1:0-5901 GCA_041601735.1 Planctomycetota bacterium
CGTCGCCTTGGCGACCAGGGCGATGAGGCCGGTGAAGCCGAGCTCGTGCAGCCACTCGCTGTTGCGACGGACCTCGCAGCCTTCGATGTCGAGGATGAGTGCCGCCTGCTCGAGGTAGCTCCGGGCGTAGTCATCGACCATCTCCCGCGTGAGGGTCGGGCGCGCCTTGTTCTTGCCGGTGGGATCGCCGACCATCGCCGTCGCGTCGCCGATGATGAGCACCGGAAGGTGGCCGAGTTCCTGGAAGATCCTGAGCTTCGTGAGCGGGACGGTGAAGCCGATGTGGAGGTCGTGGGCCGTCGGATCGACTCCGAGCTTCACGCGCAGGGGCTCGCCGCTCGTGACCGAACGGGCGATCTTGCGGCGGAGTTCCGCCTCGTCGATGAGCTCGGAGGTTCCCCAGCGCAGGGCTTCGATCTGGCGCTCGACCTCGGCGGCGACCTCGGGGTCGAGCGCCTTGCCGCGCTTCAGCGCATCCTCTTCTTCTGCAGCCATGCGATCCACTGGTCCTTCGTCCGGGTGTTCTCGTCGTCCGCGATGATGGCGAGGCCGCACATCAGCGCATCCTGCATCCGCGGCAGGCCGTCCGGCCGGAGCAACTCCTCCAGCGCCAGCTGCTCGTAGGCGCCGCGCTCGGCGTCGTCGCCGGCGTCGATGAAGGCCGCCGCCAGGCTGACATGGATGGGACTGGATTTCGCGAGGGCCTGGCGCACCCGATCGAGGGGCGCGTCGGCCAGGTGCTCGGCGTTGCGCGGGAAGACGCCGACCGCCCCGCCGCGAAACTCGAGGGCGCCGTGGAAGAGCTCGTCGCCCACCCGGATCTCGACCGCATGCAGGCTGCAGTCGATCCGGTAGCGCCGGTACATGGTCGCGGTCACGTTGATCTCGGAGCTGTCCACCGTGACCGGGACCCGGAAGGTCTCGCCCGGTTGCAGGCGGATGTCCTCGGGGACGCCGAAGTTCTCGGTGCGACGATTGGTGATGATCGTGTTGGTGGGCAGGAACTCGCGATAGGTCATCACCGAACGGATCATCGTCCGGGACTCCTCGCTGGTCTCGCCTTCCGGCCGCCCTGCGTCGGCCGGGAGCTCGACCATCCTGCTCGCCGGGATGACCAGCTCCTTGTCGGAGATGTTCATCACGATGATCTCGCCCTCGATGGTCTCGCCGATCGAGTACCAGTCACGATCGAAGCGGACGAAGGCGTCGAGGTAGCTGCGCCTCAGCAGGTCCTTGCGGACCCGGATCTCGAGCGCGCGAAAGCGGTGGCCGAAGGGTTCCGGCGGGTTCATGCTCAAGGCGTGACGGATGACCGCCAGCGAACCGCGGTAGTCCTCCTTCACGTTGAGCATGGCCGCCTCGTCGAGCATGGCCTGGAGGTCGTCCTCCTGGCGGAGGCGCTCCTCCTCGCTCATCGTCGGCCGGCCGCCGCCCGCACGCGGCGTGATGATGGAGACGCTGCTGCCCCGTTCTCCCTCCTCGACCGCGCCATCTCGGGGGCCGGCGCAGGCCGCGACCAGGATCAGCAGCAGAAGGCAGAGGCCGCCGCGTCGCGACGAGAGCGGAGGGGTTGTCGATCGGAGCATGGACCCGTCCTTTCCCGTGGAGTCGAGGATCTCCGGCCCTGGGTCGGTCCGGAGAGGAAGGTAGAAGGGGGAGGACCGGAATCCTCCCCCTCCAATCCGATCAGGCTCAGGACTCCTTGGAATCCTCGTCGCCCTCGGCGCTCTCGTCGGCGGAAGCCTCGACCTCGGTGTCGGCCCTGGCCGCGGCCTCGCCTTCGGCCTCGAGATCGGTCTCGAGATCGGTCTTGCGCTCGGAGGCCGGCGGGGCGTCCGGGTTGCGCTCGACGACCTCCATCAGGCTCAGGCCGATCTTCCGCTCCTCGGTGTTCACCTTGATGATGCGGACGAGGACCTTGTCGCCGACGCCGACGATGTCCTCGGGGTTCTCGACCTTCGCGTCCGAGAGCTCGGAGATGTGCATGAGGCCCTCGAGATCGTTTCCGATCGAGACGAAGACGCCGAAGTTGGTGATCTTCGTGACCTCGCCCTCGAGCTCCTCACCCACGCGGTAACGACCGGGGATCTCGGTGTCCCAGGGGTCTTCGCTGAGCTGCTTCATGCCGAGCGCGACGCGCTTCTTGTCCTGGTCCACCGAAAGCACGATGGCCTCGACCTCGTCGCCCTTCTTGACCGCCTCGGAGGGGTGCGAGATCTTGCGCGTCCAGCTCATGTCGCTGATGTGCAGGAGGCCGTCGATGCCCTCCTCGATCTCGACGAAGGCGCCGTAGTTGGTGAGGTTGCGCACGCGACCGCGGATGATCGTGCCGACCGGGTACTTGTCCTCGACCGTGGTCCAGGGGTTCTCCTCGACCTGCTTCATGCCGAGGCTGATCTCCTGCTTGGACGCGTTCACGTTCAGCACGACCACCTCGACGATGTCGCCGATGTTGACCATCTCGCTGGGATGGTTCACGCGGCGGGTCCAGCTCATCTCGGAGATGTGGACCAGGCCCTCGACGCCCTCCTCGAGCTTGACGAAGGCGCCGTAGTTCATGACGTTCACGACCTCGCCGCGAACGCGCATGCCCGGCTGGTAGCGCTCCTCGATCTTCTTCCAGGGGCTCTCGGTCTTCTGCTTGAGACCCAGCGCGATACGCTCGCTGTCCTGGTCGAACTTGAGGATGCGGACCTCGATCTCGTCGTCGATGCGGAGCATCTCGGACGGATGGCTGATCCGGCCCCAACTCATGTCGGTGATGTGCAGCAGGCCGTCGATGCCGCCCAGGTCGACGAAGGCGCCGAAGTCGGCGATGTTCTTGACCACGCCGATGCGCAGCTGGCCTTCCTCGAGGGTCGAGAGCAGCTCGTTCTTCTGCTTGTCGCGGCCCTCTTCGAGCAGCTTGCGCCGGGAGATGACGATGTTCATCCGGCTCTCGTCGATCTTGATGATCCGGGCCTCGATCTCCTTGCCGATGTAGCTGGCCACGTCGGCGGTGCGACGGATGCTGACCTGGCTCGCGGGCAGGAAGACGGGGATGCCGATATCGACCAGCAGGCCGCCCTTGATCTTGCGCAGGACCTGACCCTTGACGACGTCGCCTTCCTTGTGCTCGGCGATCACGCGCTCCCAGCCGCGGATGCGGTCGGCGCGCTTCTTCGACAGGACCATCATGCCCATCTGGTCTTCGACTTCCTCGAGGAAGACCTCGATCACGTCGCCGACCTTCGGCGGCTCGTCGCCGAATTCGTGGATCTCGACCACGCCTTCCGACTTGTAACCGATATCGACGATGACGTCGTCGTTGATGATGCTGATGACCTTGCCTTCGAGGATGGTGTCCTGCTGGAAGTTCTTGATCGACTCCTCGTAGGCACCCTCGCGCATCTCTTCACCGGCGCTCACGTACTCGGCGAGCATCTTCTCGACGTCGGCGTCGGAGGCGGCGTACTTGTTGATCGTTTGACGGCTGCTCATCTGAGCTCCAGAAAGGAGACGGCCTCGCCGGCACGGCGACCAGGTTCGTCTCGGGGACTATCTATCGACCGGTCGTTCGTCCGACGCATCACCTCGATGCGCCCGGGACGGGTGACCCAAACCCTCTCACGCCCGCCCGGGCCGGACTCCTTCGAGCCCGGCCCGGGCCGCGACGAACAACCGTTCGATCACCTCGTCGCGCTCGAGATGACTCGAGTCGACCCAGGTCTGTTCCGGTATCCGTCGCAAGGGCGCGACCGCGCGGCTGGAATCAGCCGCATCCCGTGCCTTGATCTCTTCGAGCAGACGGTCGCGATCGACCGCCTCGCCCGCTTGTTCCAGTTCGAGGGCCCGTCGTTCGGCCCGAACCTCCGGCGAGGCATCGAGGTAGATGCGCACCGCCGCGTCCGGAAAGACGTCGGTCCCCATGTCGCGACCCTCGCAGACCAGGTCGCCCTTCATGCCCAGCTCGCGCTGCAGTCGGCCCATCGCCCGGCGCACCGCCGGGCTGGCGGCGTAGGCCGAGACGCGTGCCGTGACTGCCCGCGAACGGATCTCGCGGCTGAGGTCCCGCCCGTTGCCGAGCAGGCGATCCTCGGCGTCGAAGTCGATGCCCAGCTCGGCGAGCAGGGCCTCGAGCCCGACGTCGTCCTCGGGGCCGATCCCGGCCTCCTCGGCCAGGAAGGTCACGGCCCGGTACATCGCACCGGTGTCGAGAAAACGGAATCCGAGCCTGCGGGCGAGCGCGCGCGCCACCGTGCTCTTGCCGGCGCCTGCCGGTCCGTCGATCGTCACCACTCGAAGCTTGGTCAACCCAAATCCTTGTCGGACATGAACTTGCAATCCGATTGCGAAGCCCGGGCGAAGCACGCTCCGCGGGCCGAAACCGGGTCGCAAGGTTGTGAAAATCCAGGGACTTGCGCAAGACTCGCGAGCCTCAGTCCGGCGGCGATTCTCGGGGCGCCGCGAAGGGCCGCAGTTCGAGCCGGCCGCCCTCCCAGGCCACGTAGTTCGGGCCGATCTCCTCCCAGGCTCCGGTCGTGATCACCCGGCGGCTCCGCCCCGCGACCGCCATGGGCGTCTCGGCGTAGTGATGGATGTGGCCGCAGAGGACGAGGTCGTGGTCTCCGCGTTCGAATTCGGCGCGAACACCGTCTGCGATCGTGTGGAAGCGATTGCCCGTGGTCATCTTCTTGCGCGCCTTCTTGCGCTCGCTGATCCCGCGGTAGCGACGGGCGAGGAAGGCGCCGAGCCAGGCGGGCAGAAGGCGTGAGGCCAGGAAGACCGGCCGGGAGCGGAAGACGACCCGCGCCCGCTGGTAGGAGAGGTCGTGGATGCAGAACTGGTCGCCGTGCGAGACGTGGACCCTCAGACCTTCGAGCTCGAGCAGGATCTCCTCGGGGAGGAGCTCGGCGCCGGCCTCCTCGAAGATCGAGCCGAGCAGGAAGTCGCGGTTGCCGTGCAGCAGCCGGACACGGGTGCCCGCCCCGATCAGCGATCGGATGGTGTCGAAGAGCGGCCGGTAGAAGTCCTGACGTCCCTGACGATCGCCGACCCAGAACTCGAAGAGGTCGCCGAAGACGATGACCTGATCGACCGGGGCCGCGGCCGCGGCGCGGAGGAAGGCGAGGAACTGATCGAGGTAGGCCCGGTCGCCGTCCACCAGATGGACGTCGGAGACGAACCAGATCCGGGATCCGGCGCCGTGGATCTCGGGCGCGACGCTCGGCTCGGGCCTGCTCATGAGCCCGGCCCCATCAGGAGTTGCCGTTGGTCTCGATGCCGTAGAGCCTCATCTTCTCCCAGAGGTTCTTGCGCGAGATGCCGAGCACGTCGGCGGCCTGCGCCTTGTGACCGTTGGTGGCCCGCAGGATGTTGCCGATGTGCTCCTTCTCGGCGTCCTCGACGAACTCCCTGAGGGTCATGAGGTGGCTCGGGACGGCCATGGCCTTCTTGTGGATCGGGGAGCTCTCGACCAGGTATTCCTTCTTCAGGAAGCGCCCGCTGCCGGCGAAGGCGATGGCGCGCTCGATGGCGTGCTCGAGCTCGCGGACGTTGCCCGGCCAGTAGTAGGCCTCCATCGCGGCCAGGACTTCCGGCTTGATCTCGTACTCGCGATCGCGGCCGTACTTGCGGATGAAGTGCTGCGCGAGCAGCGGGATGTCGCCGCCGCGCTCGCGGAGCGGCGGCAGCTTGATCGGCACGACGTTGAGCCGGTAGAAGAGGTCCTCGCGGAACTTGCCCTCGCGCACGAGCTCGCGCAATTCGACCTTGGTGGCGGCGACCAATCAGGACCTCGAGACGCTGATCGCCGCCGGCAGGTTCCGCCGCGACGTCTACTACCGGCTTGACGTCGTGCCCATCGATCTGCCGCCTCTGGAGGAGCGCCGCGAGGACATCCCGCTGTTGATCGAGCACTTC
>JBFIHP010000228.1:0-5880 GCA_041601735.1 Planctomycetota bacterium
ACGCCGCCGGCGCCAAGGACCTCGAGACCCGCAAGGCCGATCTGGGCAAGGCCCTGGCCGAGATCGATCGCCTGCCTGGGCGGGTGGTCCTGGGCACGATCCCGCACATGCGCAAGGCCTCCCGGCTCATGCTTCCCGAGAGCCGGCGCGTGCCCGCGGTCGAGATCAGGGCCCTGAATGCCTGGCTCGAGGAGCAGACGGCGACGCGCGAGCGCGTGCGCCTCCTCCGGATCGACCGCTGGGTCGATGCCATCGAGGAGGACCGCCTCCTGCCCGAGTTCGAGCGCATCGGCCTGAGCGAGATCGATCGGGAGCGTTTCCTGCAGCGCGACGGCCTCCACCTTTCCCGCGACGGCCTGCTCCTGGCGGCCGCGCTGGTCCTCGACGACCTCTCGACCCACGAGCTGAAGGGGCGCGAGGTCCTGCGCGACCTCGCCGCGCTGGGCGAACTCCTGAAGAACGACGACCGGAGCATCGAGGTCGAGGTCTTCGAGGAGGACATGCAACCCTCCGTCGCCGGCCTGATCCGATTCGATCTGCCGACCATGATGGAGATGCGCGCCTCCGGCCTGGAGCTCGGCGACCTCATGAAGCTCCGCGAGCTGAGGAGCTATGCCGAACCGACGATCTTCGAGGGATCCAATCTCGTCGGCTTCACCGGCATCCCGGCGGCTGCCGCCCGCCTCGAGATCCGGGTGCGGGCCGAACGCGGCCCCTCGCTCATCTCTCGATGGAGCGAGATCGACCTCGACCGTGCCGAGTCGCGGATTCCCCTGGTCCTCCACCCCGCACC
Organism: Planctomycetota bacterium; assembly: GCA_041601735.1. Taxonomy (GTDB): domain Bacteria; phylum Planctomycetota; family DRQF01; genus JACKGY01. The sequence goes on from JBFIHP010000228.1 coordinate 794, forward strand.
CGAACTGCGCCTGAAGATCCTCGACGGCAAGAACGCCACCGCCCTGCCCGGGGCGCTCGTGGCCGTGCCCGACGAGATCGAGGCGCGCGGACTTCGCCTGAGCCGGCTCGCGGGCGAGGGCCCCGGATTCGCCACGACGGACGAGCTCGGCATCGCCGTGCTCGTCGGCGTCGGGCCCGATGCGAAGGAGATCCTGGTGCGTCGTCCCGACGGCACGCGGGTCACCCTGCCGCTCGAGCGCGGCGACGATCCGATCATCGTCCGGCTCCCCGCGCCGGCGCAGGAGGAGAGCGAGCGGCCTTGACGCGCAAGGGCGGCAATCACTGCGCCTTCTGCGGCCGGGAGTTCCCGCCGGAGACGCCCTGGCCGCGGCTCTGCCCCGCCTGCGCCGGCAGCACGACCATCGGCCTGGTCCCCCTGGTGATCCTCGTCGTTCGCCGGGAGGGTCGGCTGCTCTGCGGCGAGGATCATCCCCTCCACGAAGACGCGGGCCCGCGACTGCCGGCCGCCTTCCTCGACTTCGGCGAGACCTGGCGCCGCACGGCTGCGCGGCTGCTCGGGCGGCCCGGCCGCTTCCGTTCGATCGCCGCCGAGAGCGACCCCGTGGGCATCCCGCGCCTCTATGCCGAGTTCGAGGACGAATTCGACGGCGACGGGCACTTCGTCGCGCTCGGAGAGCTCGTCGATCCCTACGATCGGGAACTGCTCGGCCGCATCCTCGATCGCTGACCTTTACGCCTCGAGGTCGATCTGCGATCCTCGCGCGAAAGACGCGGGCATCCGCCGAAAGGTGTCGGCCTTCCCCGCGTTCCCCCGAGAGCGTTGCCGCCCAGATGGAGCACGAGACGACGATGATCATCCGCAAGACCGCTCGCCCCGCCGCCCTGATCGCGGCCTTCCTCGTCCTCGCCTTCGCGCGTTCGACCACGGTCGCCGACGAGGGCCAGTGGCCGCTCAACATGCTCGGCAAGCTCGACCTGAAGAAGGCCGGGCTCGAGATCGATCCGGCCGAGATCTACAGCCCCGGTCGCCCCGGACTGGTGGACGCGATCTGCCGGGTCGGCGGCGCCACCGGCTCCTTCGTCTCCGATCGGGGGCTGATCGTCACCAATCACCACGTCGCCTTCGATGCGGTCAGTCAGGTCAGCACGCCCGAGCGCGACTACCTGCACGAGGGATTCGTCGCGGCCGAGCAGAAGGACGAGATCGCGGCCCCGGGCTACGTCTGCCAGATCACGGTGGCCTACGAGGACGTCTCGGCCGAGGTCCTCTCGGCCATCACCGAGGACATGACGCCGGCCGACCGACTGGCCGCGGTGGCGGCGAAGCGCCAGGAGATCACCCGACGCGCCGGTCAGGAGCGTCCCGAGCTCAGGGCCGAGGTCGCCGAGATGTTCCAGGGCCGCAACTACGTTCTCTTCTTCTACCAGGAGATCCCCGACGTCCGGCTCGTCTGCGTGCCGCCGCGCGCGGTCGGCGAGTACGGCGGCGAGACCGACAACTGGATCTGGCCCCGCCACACCGGCGACTTCGCCTTCCTCAGGGCCTACGTCGGGCCGGACGGCAAGCCGGCTCCCTTCTCGCCCGACAACGTCCCCTACCGACCGGAGCGCTTCCTGAAGGTGAATCCCGACGGTCTTCGCGAGGGTGACTTCGTCTTCCTGCTCGGTTATCCGGGACGCACCTACCGGCATCAGTGCGCCGCCTTCGTCGAGCACGAGGAGGAGGTGCGCATGCCCTACATCGCCGACTACTTCGAGGACCGCATCCGCCGCATGGAGAAGGCATCCGAGAACGACGCGGCCCTCGCGCTCGAACTCGGACCGACGATCAAGGGCCTCGCCAACACGATGAAGAACTTCCGCGGCAAGATCCTCGGCCTCGGCCGTCTCGGCCTGGTTGCGAAGAAGCGCGCCGAGGAGGCCGAGTTGGCCGCCTGGATCGAGGCCGACGCCCAGCGCCGCGAGATCTACGGCGAGGTCCTGCCCCAGCTCGAGGAGATCTACGCCGACTTCCGTGACCAGCAACTGCTCGAATTCGCCCTCTGGCGCCTGCGCAGCCAGAACCAGGGCATCTGGTCCTTCCTCGCCCGTTGCAGCGCCAGGCGCGAACAGACTGCGGCCGGCAACGAACTCCCCCGCGGACTCGGCGACGAGGCCATGGCCGGCGCCCTGGCCGAGATCGACCGGAGCTTCGCGACGACGCCCGCCGAGATCCTGGCCGAGGATCTGGCGGGTGCGATCGAGTCCGTCTTCGACCTCCCCGAGGCCGCACGACCCGCGGCCCTGCAGGGCTGGATCGACTCGCTCGGCGAGCCACCTGCCGCTGCCTCCGCTCGCGACCGCGCCCGCATGGTGCTGATGCGCAGCGGCATCCTCGAGGCCGAGACGCGGGCGAAGATGATCGACCCGGAGGCGGAGGGCCTCGACGGGGTGCTCTTCGATCTCGTCACCGCCGTCGGCGAGTTCCTACCCACCGCCGCCGAGGAATCGCGCACCCGTCGCGGTCGCCTGGACGGCCTCATGAGTCTTTACGTCGATGCCAAGCAGGCCTGGCGCGGCGGCGACTTCGTCCCCGACGCCAACTTCACCCTGCGCCTGACCTACGGGCACATCCGGCGCTACTCGCCGCGCGACGCCGTCACCTACACTCCCTTCACCACCCTCGGCGGAATGATGGCGAAGGCCACCGGCGTGGAGCCCTTCGACCCGCCGGCCGAGCTCGTCGATCTGCACGCGCGGCGCGACTTCGGCCGCTGGGCCGATCCGGTGCTCGGCGACGTGCCGCTCGGCATCCTCTACGACTGCGACACGACCGGCGGCAACTCGGGCTCACCGGTCATGAACAAGCGCGGCGAGCTGGTCGGCGTCAACTTCGACCGGGCCTACGAGGCGACCATCAACGACTTCCAGTGGAGCCAGGACTACTCGCGCTCGATCGGCGTCGATGTCCGCTACGTCCTCTTCATCACCGAGAAGCTGATGGGCGCCGACCGCGTGATCGCCGAACTGCTGGACTGAAGCGTGACGGACGCCGCCCCGGTCCGGACGGGGCGACAGGGGAATGCGAAGACGCCCGATCCTCGGCGAGGACCGGGCGTCTTCTCTTGCCGGAGGGGCGGCGCTCAGAAGCCCTGGACGGCGATCACCTGGCCGTTCTCGGCGTCGATGGCGCTGCCGAGCTGGGCGATGTAGAGGCGCTTGTCGGGGCCGAAGACGCAGGAGACCGGGCCCATGAGGCCGGTCGCCAGGATCTCGACCTTGGCGGCATCGCCCTCACCGAGGCTCACGCGCGCGAGCTTCCCCTTCTTGACCTCGGTGAGCGCCCAGTTGTTATCGACGACGGCGAGGTCCTTCGTGCCCGGGATGAAGGCCATGCCCATCGGGTCGATCAGGCCGGGCAGGGTCCACTGCCGGACCGGCTTCGCCGTCTTGCGATCCCAGCGCACGAGAAGCCCGTCTTCGACCCCGCCGACACCGGAGTAGAGGACCAGGATGTGCTCCTTGCTCTCGATGAGCGTCTGCATCGGCGAGTTCACGGTGATGCCGTTGTCGTCGGCCGAGGCCCACTTGCCCAGGACGTTCTCGTCGTGGTCGAAGCGGAGCAGCCAGGTCTTGGCATCGTCGCCGTGGCCGCAGATGTAGAGCTCGCCCGTCGTGCGGTCGAGGCTCATGCCGGTGAGATTACCCTCGCCCACCATGGCGGGATCGGTCTCGAGCGACTTCACCGGCGCCGTCCGCTCGCCGCTGGCGGCGTCGCCGGGGCCGGTGAATCGCACGAGGGCTTCCGCCCCGTCCGACTGGCCGCCGTCGGAGACGATGAGCTGGCGGTCGTACCAGACGGCCGAGAGCGGGCCGACCTGGAAGCGCTTCGTGCCGCTGTCCGGATCGACCTTCCAGAACTCGGTCACGAAGCCGGTGACGTAGTCACGGGCCTCGCCGTCCTTCACCAGCACCACGCGGCCGTGGCCCGTGTCGCAGACGGTGAGTTCGCCGTCGGGCGAGAAGATGACGCAGGAAGGATTGCGCAGACCGTCGAGGATGACACGAGCCTCGATGCCCGCGACGCCCTCGATCTCGGCGACGGGCTTGCGCGGAGCCTTGGCTTCCGGTTCCTTCGAGCAGCCGGCGAACAGGGTCGCCGCCGTGACGAGGATGAGGGCCGGGACGAGGGGACGGTGACGGAACATGTTCTTCTCTCCTGAGCGAACGAAGCGGGCGCGCCCTGGGCGCGTTGACTGGGCAATCCTGACCTCTCGAGCGTCCCGCTTCAAACCGGAGCCTTCGGAGCGTAGACCGTGGCCCGCACCCGGGGCGCCCAGCTCATGTCGAGATCGAGCGCGCCGAGCAGCCTCATGCCGGCCTCGATCGTGCGCGGGAGCTCCTTCAGGGTGACGAAGCGTCGCAGACCCGGCATCGCCAGCAACGCGCGCCCCAGGGCGGCCATGAGGGCATCGGGGAAGCAGATCGACCCGGCCCAGGCCAGGCTCGTGTCGGCGGGGAGATGGCGGCGGAAGTCGCCCTGCACCAGCTCGAGACCGTCACGGAGCCGCCTGGCGAGTTCGGGTTGCCGCCTCGAGATCTCGTCGCGGGCACGTACCGCCACGGAGTGCCGGAAAGGCGACAGCTCGATTCCCACGACCCGCTCGACCTCGGTGCAGAGGAGCGCCTGGAGGGCGAAGCGACCCGCGCCGCTGCCCACATCGACCAGGACATCGCTCGAGTCCGGACGGAGCCAGCGGAGCAGGTCGCGGGCCGCCTCGGGCCGGATCTCGCCGTAGGTCGCCGTCGCCGCACCGGCCCGCTCCTCCACGAAGCGTCGGTCCTCGAGCGAGGCCTCGCCGCCGTCCGGGAGGTCGCGGTAGACCGCATCGATGAGCGCCAGGGTCTCGACGATCGAAGCCATGATCCGGAGCCTAACCGAAGTCCGGCCCAGGCGCCCCGCGTCGCCGCGAGACTCTCAGCGCGAGCCGGTCCATGCGGCCAGAAGACGCTCGATCTGCGGATCGCCCAGGCTCAGCAGATGGTCGCGCACGCTCCGCCCCGAGGCGTCTCGCTCGTCGAGTCGGGCACCTCGGTCGAGCAACT
>JBFIHP010000229.1:0-5844 GCA_041601735.1 Planctomycetota bacterium
CCAGGATACGAAGCCGGGGGCCCGTCGTAAATGACGCGCCCTCCGGCGACTGAGACGGCGAGACTCGGCCGATCGGCGTCAATTCCGGCGGGTTTTTACTCATCCCGCCCCGGCTTCCGCCCGATAGGAGAAGGGTCAAGGAACCACCGGAGCAAGCGATCATGCGATCGATCAGTCCCTGGACCCGGATCAGCACCCTCCTCGTCCTCGCCGTCGTCGCCCTGGGCGGGCTCCTGTCGGCCCAGACCGACGACCGGAAGAAGACCGAGTACGACGTCGTCCACCTGCGCAACGGGCAGGAGATCGTCGGCCACGTGGTGGCGGAGTCCGACGACGACGTCACCATCCTCTTCCGCGGCGGCGAGATGGTCGTGCCCCGGCGCCTGGTCAAGGAGATCGTCCGGGCCGAGCGCCGCGAGGTCGAGAAGAAGGCGCTGGAGAACAGCGTCAACCTCGGCCGCTACGAGGACCGGGACGAGTACTACTTCCTCTTCTACCGCGGCAAGCGGGTGGGTTGGCGCAGCACGACGCTCGCGCCCGACCAGGAGGGCGAGCGCACCGGTTATCGATTCTCGTCGCGGACCGTCTTCCTGAAGGAGGACGGCTCCCTCGACATGGACATCAAGGTCAACGAGTTCGTCGATCCGAATCTCCGGCCGCTCTCGCTCATCTCCTCGGAGGAGAGCGGGGGGCACAGCACGATCAGCTCCGGCGTGGTCGATCGCGGGCATCTCGAGCTCGCCGTCGGCGTCGGCGCCGACCAGCGGCGCCGCGAGATCCTGTTCTCGGAGGACACGCAGTTTCTGCGCTCGCTCATCCGTCAGCTCGCCGACGCCTCGCACTTCCCCGAGAAGGGGCGGAGCTACAAGGTCTACGACTCGGTGCGCGGCGCCTTCGTCCGCGTGCACGCGACGCGATCGCTGCGCAAGGAGATCGTCGGCGGCAAGCACCAGTTCATCACGGTCTGGCGCTTCGATCAGGGCAAGCGGAGCTTCGAGGTCTGGATCGACGGCTACGGCGGCATCGTCCGCGAGGAGCTCGGCGGCCCCCACATGGTCGCCATGCGGGCCGACCCGGACAAGGTCACGGCCTACGCCAGCGGCGAGGATCGGGACGGCGAGGGCGTCGAGCTCAGCCTCGAGTACGAGAACGTCCCCTCCGGCTTCGCGCTGGCCAGACCGAACCTGACCTGGTCCTTCGAATTCCCCGAGGTCGAGAGCCCGGTGGCCATCACCCTCCTCAACCCGACCCTCCAGGCCTCGGCCGACGCCATCGTCCTCGATCGGGTCGGCGAGGAACTGGCCTGCGAGACCATCGCGATGGATCTCATGGCGCGCATGGAGCGGCGCAGCGCCGACTTCCGCGTCGTCTGGCAGAAGCCGGAGACCGTGGGCGGCGTTCCCGGCATCGCCTTCGAGTGCGAGGCCTCCCACAAGGGCAGCCGACTCCGCACCCTCGGCGCCGTCGCCGTGCACGCCGGCAAGGGCTACGCCCTGCTGTTGGCCGCGCCGACCCACAGGTTCGAGGAGGCCCGGGCCCAGCTCGAGCGCATCCTCCTGAGTTTCGAAGTCAAGGGAGCGGCGACCTCGGGCGACTGATCGTCGCCCTCGAACGGCACACCTCAGAGCAGACGCCGGGTTCGAAGCCTCGTGGGTTTCGGGCCCGGCGTCACTTTCTGCGATCCGGACTCGTGCCACGCCCGTCCGGTCGCGGGCTCAGTTCTCGAAGTAGCCGCGGTAGCGGCGATCCTCGCGCATCTTCTCGAAGGCCGGATCGGAGACGAGATCGCCCCAGTTGTCGCCGCGAGGCGTCTTCTTGAGCAGGGCCGCGGCCCGCTTGAACTGACCGGCCCGCGCCCAGCAACGGGCGGTGCTCAGCCGGAGGTCGTTCTGACGCGCGGCCTGACGGGTGTTGTCGATGGCCTTCGAGAAGGTCTTGGCCGCCTCGCTCCAGGCGCCGAACTCCTCGTAGAACTGCGCGAGCTGCTCGTAGTTGCGCGGGTCCTTCGGACGATCCTTGATGATCTGCTCGTAGCCGCGGGCGAGGTAGTCCATGCCGTCCGAGCTGCCGAGCTTGTACATGGCCATCGCGGCCAGCTTGCGCAGCTCGAAATTGCGCATCTCGTTCTCGGCGAGGCTGCCGAGATGTCGGGCCGAGTAGTCCTTGTTGCCGATCTTGACGATCACCTCGATGGCGGTGCGGATGCGGTTCTCGTTCTCGCTGCCGAGCTGTTCGTGCAGCGCGCGCATGGCCTTCGAGTTGGTGCTGACGCCCGCCGTCGCCCGGATGGCGGCGAGGGCCACGTCGATGTCGGAATCGGCGATGCCGGCGAGGATGAAGGAGACGTCGCGGGCATCGCCCACGAGCTGGGCCGCGCGCATGACGGCGACCCGCACCGCCGGGTCCTTGCTCGCCATGCCGGACTCGAAGTGCTCGCGCACGCCCTCGTCGCCGAGGCGGGCCAGGGCGGTGATCACCGCGGCCCGGACGTCCGGTTCCTCGCGGCTCGTGAGCAGCCGGATGGCGTCGAGGGCGGACTCGTCGCCGATCCAGCCTAGGATGCCGATGGCGGCCGCGGCGCGACGCGGATCGGGCTGGTCGAGGAGGTCGCGGAGCGGTCCGCCGACCTCCGCGACGGTCGCGCGCTTCTCGGCGACCAGGCGGACGAGGACCTTGCCGATCTCCTGCATCACCTGGGCGGAGTCCGACTTCTGGAGCCCCTCGACGAGGGGCGGCAGCACGCCGAGTCCCAGCTCGACCAGGGCCTCGTGCTCCTCCGCGACGACGCGATCGGGGAGGTTGTCGGAGTTCTTGAAGACGGTGAGGGCCTTGAAGACCCGCTGCTTGATGAAGGCGCTCTGTTCCTTCACCTTCTCCCGCGCGAGCGCCCGCATGGCCTCGAGCGAGGGCGGGTCCTCCTGGGCGGCCAGAGCCGGAGCCAGGAAGAGCGCGACGGCGAGAAGGAAGGGGCTCGACTTCATGGACGACCTCCGGAGGCTCTGACGTCGGGGGAGGCGTGAAACTCCCGACCGGACCGCAGGATAGCGATCCGGGCCCGATCGGGAAAGCCCGACGGAGATCGTCTCCCGCGGCCGCTCGACAGGAGCGCCGGCCGGACAGGCCGGCCATCGGCCATCGAAGGTATTCGAATGTCGCCATGTCGGAGCGGCGCTCCCGAGGAGCGCCGGCCAGACAGGCCGGCCGGAAGGCGATCCGGGCAGGTCCTGATGCCGCTCTGTCAGAGCGGCGCTCCTGGTCGGTGCTCCAGGCGCCCTCAGAGCGAGGCGGCGATGCGCTGGACCGCCAGGTCGCCGTCCTCCTCGCGGAGGTCGAGCACAGGACGGAAGCGCATGCTGACGTTGCCCGAGGGCAGCATCATCACGCCGTTCTCGAACAGCCGCTTCTGCAGGGCCGCGCGGCGGTCCTCGTCGGGCAGGTCGAAGGCGATCATCAGGCCCCGGCCGCGGACGTTGGAGATCTTGCCGCTGTCCGCCGCCAGCTTCTCGAGCTGACCGCGAACCCTCGCGCCGACCCGGGTCGCGTTGGCGAGCAGGTCGTGCTCGACGATCAGCTGGATGTAGCGCTCGACCCGTACCATGTCGACGAGGCCGCCGCCCCAGGTCGAGTTGAGCCGGCTCGCGATCTTGAAGACCGAATCGACGTCGTCGACGCGGTGATTGACGGCGATGCCGCAGACCTGCGCCTTCTTGCCGAAGGCGAAGATGTCGGGCTCGACGCCGATCCCCTGCCAGGCCCACCAGCGGCCGGTGAGGCCCATGCCGCACTGCACCTCGTCGAAGATCAGCAGGGCCTCGCGCTCGTCGGCGATGCGACGCAGCTCGCGCAGGTACTCGGCGCGCAGGTGGTTGTCGCCGCCTTCGCCCTGGATGGTCTCGACGATGATGGCGGCGATGCGGTCCTTGCGGGCCTCGAAGGCCGCCTCGACCTGGGCGACGCTCGCGACCTCGGCCTCGGCCGTCGCCTCGAGGTTCGCGCCCTCGAGCGGGAAGCGCGCCGCCGGTACATCGACCCGCGGCCAGTCGAACTTCGGGAAGTACTGGTACTTCCTGGGGTCGCGGGTGTTGGTGAGCGACATGGTGTAGCCGGTGCGGCCGTGGAAGGCGCGTCTCAGGTGGAGGACCTCGAGGTTCTCCGTGTCCGGGCCGCCCTTCGCCTGGTTCTTGCGGTACTTCCAGTCGAAGGCCGTCTTGAGCGCGTTCTCGACCGCGAGCGCGCCGCCCTCGACGAAGAAGAGGTGATGACGATGGCTCTCGGGGATGCAGGTCTCGGCGAAGGTCTGCACGAAGCTGGCCATGTCGATGCTGTAGACGTCCGAATTCGTCGGCTTGAGGCTCGCGGCCCGGGTCAGCCGCTCGAGGTACTCGGGGTCCTTCATGCCGGGGTGGTTGAAGCCGAGCGGCAAGGAGGCGAAGAAGCTGAACAGATCCAGGTAGTCCCGACCGCTCTTCATGTCGTGCAGGAAGGCGCCCCGGCTCTTCTCGAAGTCGAAGACGACGGGGAAGCCGTCGGCGAGCATGTAGCGTTTCAGGGTGGCGTGGACGTCGGCGGCACCGAGGCGGTTCATGGCGGTATTTCCTGGCTGCGCGAGCTGGTGTCGGACGGGTCGTCCCGCCCGGAGGGACGCTACCATCGCGGAGCTTTCGACTTCAAGCGATGGCATCCGGTCGCAGGCCTCGCCCTGGGGCCCGCCGGGGTTATAGTCCGGTCGTCATTCATCGCGGAAGGACGACATGAAACGCATCCTCATCGCCGACCGGCTCGATCCGGCCATCATCGCCGCCGTCGCGGCTCCCGGAACCGAGATCGTCGACCGGGCCGGAATCGGCCCGGCGGAACTCCTTGCCGAGATCGCGGACTTCGATGCCCTGATCGTCCGCTCGCGGACGAAGGTGACCGAAGAGGTGCTCGCCGCGGGCAAGCGGCTCGCCGTCGTGGGTCGCGCCGGCACCGGAGTCGACAACATCGACATCGCCGCCGCCACCCGGCGGGGCATCGTCGTGATGAACACGCCCGGCGCCAACTCGAACTCGGCCGCCGAGCACAGCATCGCGCTGATGATGTCCTTCTTCCGGAGGATCCCGCAGGCCTGCGCCTCGATGCGCGCCGGGAAGTTCGAGCCCCGCGCCTTCACCGGGCGCGAGGTCGCCGGCAAGACCCTGGGCCTGGTCGGCCTCGGGCGCATCGGCCGACTCGTCGCGGAGAAGGCGCGCGGACTGGGCATGCAGGTGATCGGCTACGACCCGGTCGCCACGGCTGCCGTGGCCGCCGCCGCCGGGGTCGAGCTGCTCGACCTCGAGGCGCTCTACCGCCGCGCCGACGTCATCAGCCTCCACGTGCCGCTCATGGAGAGCACCCGGCACATGATCGGTCGCGAGGCCATCGCGGCGATGAAGCCCGGCGTCGTGATCGTGAACTGCGCTCGCGGCGGGCTCATCGACGAGGAGGCCCTCCACGTCGCGATCGAGGAGGGGAGGGTCGCCGGCGCCGCTCTCGACGTCTTCGAGATCGAGCCGCCGACCGAGTCGCCGCTCGTTCGCTCCGACCAGGTCGTCGTCACCCCGCATCTCGGCGCCTCGACCCAGGAGGCCCAGGAGATCGTCGCCCGCAACGTCCTCGCCGAGGAAGGGCCCGAGGTAGCCCTTCAGGAAGTAGGCGGTGAGCGCCCGAACGTTGCGGGTCGGAGCCGTGCCGTAGTAGCGGGCCGAGAGCCGGGTCGAGCGGCCGTTCAGCCCGGCGACGATCCGACCGAGGTGCTCGGCGAGGCCGAGGTAGGGCTCGATCAGGCTGCGGGTCGATTCGTCGATCTCGAGACCGTTCACCGCG
>JBFIHP010000230.1:0-5822 GCA_041601735.1 Planctomycetota bacterium
GCGGCCTCGAGGGCCCTCTGGAGGCCGCATCGGGCCCCATCGACCCCTCCCATCCCGGGCCGGGCTCCCATTTGCCCCGCGCTCCTTCTGATCGCCCCCCGAGGGCGATAGAATCCGGTCCTTCCGGCACCGAGAAGCAGGGAATCTCAGCCGAACGATCGCGGCCTGGCCGTCACCTGTCGGTTTCCTCCGTCTCCGCCGTGGACCGAATCCGATTCGAGCAAAGGAGTCACCATGTCCGGACTGGATACCGCAGAGAACGCGATGTGGCGGGAGAAGGCTCGGGAGGTCGCCGACAAGGTCGTCCGCCCCCTCGCCAGGAAGTACGATGACCTTCAGGAGTATCCCTGGGAAATCCGCGACGCGCTCGCGTCCGCCGGTCTGATGAAGGTCTGGATTCCCAAGGAGTACGGCGGCGAGGCCGGCGATACCCCGGTGCTGAACCTCTGCATCGTCGTCGAGGAGATCTCGAAGGCCGACCCGGCCGTCGGCGTGCTCTTCGCCGTGAATGCCCTGGGCTCCTTCCCCATCCTCGTGGGCGGCACGGACGAGCAGAAGCAGCGCTTCCTGCCGCCGATCGCCAACGGCGAGAAGCTGATCGCCTTCTGCCTCTCCGAGAAGACCGCGGGCTCGGACGCCCAGGGTCTCAAGGTTCGCGCGGTCGCGGCCGGTGAGGGCAAGTGGAAGATCCAGGGCGACAAGAAGTGGACCACCACCGGCGGCGCCGCCGACTTCTACACCGTCTTCTGCGTCACCGACCCCGAGAGCCGCTCGCGGCGCATCTCGGCCTTCATCGTCGAGAAGGACATGCCCGGTTTCTCGATCGGCAAGATCGAGGACAAGATGGGCATCCGCGCCGTCCCCGTGGTCGAGACCGTCTTCGACGGCGTCGAGGTCGGCGAGGACCGCCTGCTCGGCGGCAAGCTCGGCCAGGGCTTCAAGCACGCCATGATGACCCTCGACCGCGCCCGTCCCGGCGTCGCGGCGCAGGGCATGGGCTGCGCCCAGGGCGCACTCGACCTCGCGACCGTCTACTCGCAGCGGCGGCAGCAGTTCGGCAAGCCGATCTCGTCCTTCCAGATGGTTCAGCAGCTGCTCGCCGACATGGCCACCAAGACCGAGGCGGCGCGTCAGCTGGTCTACACCTGCGCCCGCCAGATCGACGCCGGCCTGCCCAACACGACCAAGCTCGCCGCCATGGCCAAGCTCTTCGCGACCGACGTCTCGATGGAGGTCACCACCGACGCGGTGCAGATCTTCGGCGGTTACGGCTACATGCGGGACTACCCGATCGAGAAGTTCATGCGCGACGCCAAGATCACCCAGATCTACGAGGGAACCAACCAGGTGCAGCGCATTGTCGTCGCGCGTGGACTCCTGCGCGAGGCCGAGGCGCTGACCCACCTCGAGTCCTACATCCCCCAGGAGGACCAGCAGGTCTTCGAGGACTGAGCGAGCGCGAGCGACGCGACATGAAGACGGGGCCCGCGAGCCGGAATCGCGGGCCCCGTCTTCGTTTGAGCCGGCTTGCCGCGGGGGTGGTTCCTGAACCGCCCCCGGAGCCGTAGAATCGGCGCCACGCGAGCCGCCGTTCGCGAGCTCCGGGACCGGGGGAAAGGGAGAGACCGATGACGAAGCGGGCCTTGATCACGGGCATCACCGGCCAGGACGGCGCCTACCTGGCGCGACTCCTCATCGACCAGGGCTACGAGGTCGTGGGCGCCTACCGCCGCAGCGCCTCGCTGACGACCTGGCGACTGAAGGAGGTCGGGGTCCACGAGAAGATCGACTTCGTTCCATTCGAACTCTCCGAGTACAACAACATCCTGCGCACACTCGACAAGGTTCGACCCACCGAGATCTACAATCTCGCGGCTCAGAGCTTCGTCGGAATCTCCTTCGAGCAGCCGCTCTACACCTCGGACGTGGACGGCATCGGCGTCGCTCGCCTCCTCGAGGCCATCAAGATCGTCGACCCGAAGATCAAGATGTACCAGGCCTCGACATCGGAGATGTTCGGCAAGGTCCAGGCGGTCCCGCAGGACGAGGACACGCCCTTCTACCCCCGCAGTCCCTACGGCGTCGCCAAGCTCTACGCCCACTGGATGACGGTGAATCACCGCGAGTCGCAGGACATGTTCGCGGTCTCGGGCATCCTCTTCAATCACGAGTCGCCGCTTCGCGGTCTCGAATTCGTGACCCGCAAGATCACCGCCGCGCTCGCCCGCATCGCCGTCACCGGCGAGGGCGACCTCGTCCTCGGCAACCTCAACGCCCAGCGCGACTGGGGCTTTGCCGGCGACTACATGCGCGCGGCCTGGCTCATGATGCAGCAGGACGAGCCCGACGACTTCGTCATCGCCTCGGGCCGGACCCACGCGGTCCGCGAGTTCGTCAACGCGGCCGCGGCGGCCGTTGATATCGAGCTCGACTGGCAGGGTGAAGGCGTGGACGAGGTCGGCGCCTGCCGGAAGACGGGTCGCGAGATCGTCTCGGTCAGCAAGGACTTCTGGCGTCCGGCCGAGGTCGATCTCCTGCTCGGCAATCCGGCCAAGGCCGAGAAGAAGCTCGGCTGGAAGCCCGAGGTGAGCTTCGAGGAGCTGGTCCGGCGGATGGTCGAGTCCGACATCCAGCGGGTCCGATCCGGTCGTCTGCCCGAGGGCGAGCCCCAGTAGAGCATCGAAGACGCTGCCCCCGACATCGGAGAGTCGGGGCCGCAGCGCTGCGCGGCCGACGAGCGCCCGCGATCAAGTGGCGAATCCCCGGCCATCCCCCGGGACATCCGGTGGCTGGAGCCGGCTGGGGTCGAAGGCGAACGGCTTCAGGAGACGATGTCGACCTCGAGGTCGGCGGGGACGAGGCCGCGTTCGGCGGCCTCGGCGAAGAGGGTCTTCAGACCGCGGCGGGTGCGCTCGGACATCGAGACCGTCTCGTCGTTGACGTACATCTCGAGGTAGCGCTTGCCGCCGTCGAAGTCGAGCCCGGGGCAGCGCTCCTGCGTCCAGTAGAGCGCCTCGGCGACGTTGTCGCGCGCCAACACGATGCTGCGCCGACAGTCGTCGGCGATCCTCGCCATGAGGGCCTCGCCGAGGTCGCGGCGGACGGCGTTGCCGCCCAGCGGCAGCGGCAGGTCGTGGCGCTCATGCCACCAGGCGCCGAGATCGAGCAGCTTCACGAGGCCGAGCTCCTGCCAGGTGAGCTGGCCCTCGTGGATGAGGAGCCCGGCCTCGACCTCGCCGGCGACGACGGCGGGACCGACCTCCTTGAAGGGCATCTCGACCGCCTCGAATTCGGGCAGCGCGAGACGCGCCGCAAGGTAGGCCGTGGTGAGTTCGCCGGGGATGGCGACGCGGCGATCGGCGAGGGAGGCCAGGTCGGCGCCCTCGCGGCCGACGAGGATCGGGCCGTAGCCGTCGCCGATGCTGGCCCCGCTGTCGAGGACGGCGTAGCGAGGGTGCAAGGCCGGATAGGCGCCGAAGGAGATCGCCGTGACCTCGTAGCGGCCGCTCAGGGCCTCGCGGTTCAGGACCTCGATGTCCTCGGCTAGCAACGCGTAGCGCCGATCACCGGTATCGAGGCGACCGGTCGCGATGGCCCAGAACATGAACACGTCGTCCGTGTCGGGGCTGTGCGCGATGGTGATCTCGGTCACGAAGGGAACTCCGCGCTGAAAGCCGTGGCGGGATCAGGCGACGACGGACGAGCCGCCGTCGATCACCAGGGTCTGGCCGTGGATCTGCGTCGCGTAGCGACTGCAGAGGAAGAGGACCGCATTGGCGACGTCGAGCGGCGTGGTCAACCGCCCGGAAGGCGTCTTCGCCAGGCCGTCGCTCAGCATCTGCTCGCGATTCGGGAAGTGCGCGAGGGCCTCGGTATCGACGACACCCGCCGACACGGCGTTGACGTTGATGCCGCGCGGCGCCAGCTCGTACATCAGATGGCGGATCATGCTCTCGAGCGCGCCCTTGGACGCGCCGACCGCGAAGTAATTCGGCAGGGCGCGGATCGCGCCGAGCGAGCTGACGGCGATGATGTTGCCGTGACGGCCCTCGGGCAGGAGCTTCACGAAGTGCTGCGAGAGCGGGAGGATGGCGCCGGCATTGATGTCCATCGTCCAGTGGAGATGCTTCATGGTCATCTCCATCGCCGGCTTGAGCACGCCCGAGGCCGCGTTCGACACCAGGACGTGGAGTTCGCCCCAGGCCTCGCGGATCTGCTCGAACATGTCGGCGACGCGATCCTCGTCGGCGACGTTGCCCTTCACCGCGATGTGGCCCTTGCCGTACTGGTTGAGCTCTTCGAGGGCGTCGCTCGCACCCGAGCGATTGCGCAGGTAGTTGACCGCCACCTGGGCGCCGCACTTGGCGAATTCGACCGCGATGGCGCGGCCGATCCCGCGGGTGCCGCCGGTCACGAAGACCTTGGTCCCGGTGAAGTCGAGGCGGGCCGTCATCTTGCCGTCCAGGGTCTCGCTCATCTCATTGCTCCCTCGCGTCGATTGTGCGGGATTCTATGGGCGGGGGCCCGCCGAGGCAAAGGGCTCCCGATCAGGCCTCGAGGCGGGCCGCCAGGCGCTCTCGGACCCAGTCCGGCATCGGCCGGGCCTCGAAGTCATCCATCCCCACCAGGACGTTGGTGACCCGCGCCCGGGCGTGGATCTCGCCCTCGGGCTCGGCGCGGGCGAGGTACTCGAGGTCCATCGATTTGCCCCCGAGACGGACGATCGCCACCTCGAGATGGAGCGTCGTCCCGTAGGGAAAGGGTCGGACGTAGTCGGCCTCGAGGTGCACGGTCGGAAAGCCGAGCTTCTCGCGATCGAGGAAATCGACGTAGGACATCCCGAGGACCTCGGCCATGAAGGCCTCGAAGGCCTGGTGACAGAAGTGGAAGAGGCGCGGGTAGTAGAGGATCCGGGCCCAATCGACCTCGCCGAAGGAGATCGTGCGGCTCCAGTGGAAGGCCGACATCAGCGCGACTCCTTGAAGAGCGGCAACATCGCCTTGAACTCGGGACGATCGCAGCGCGTCAGCCACTCGAAGAGACAGCCCTCCGCGGTCGCGCTCAGGGCGCCCGCGGCGCGCATGCGGGCGATGCCGATCGCGGCCGCATGTTCGAGCCGCGAACTCACGGCGTCCTCGACGAGCTGGACGTCGTAACCGGCGGCGACGGCCTCGAGCGCCGTCTGCATGACGCAGATGTGCGCCTCGATGCCGCAGAGGACGAGTCGGCTCCGCCTGAGGCCACGAAGGGCATCACGGAATGCCTCGTCACCCAGGCAGGAGAACGTCGTCTTCTCGATCAGACGCGGTGAACCGATCGCGGCCAGCTCCGGCACCGTATGCCCGAGGCCCTGTGGGTACTGCTCGGTCAGGAGGATCGGGATGCCGAGGGCATCGGCCCCTCGCATCAGGGTCGCGATGCGCGCGGCGAGGAGGTCTCGCTGCTGCATCAGGGGAAAGAGCTTGTCCTGGACGTCGATGACGACGAGGACGCTGTCCTTGATCGAGGCGAGAGGATCGGATTCCACGGGCATGGCGGCCTCCTGGTCGGGTTGGTCCGGTCAATCGCCGGCTGCGATATGACAAGGACGTGGCCCTGTTATATAACGGTCTCCCGTCTTCATCATGAGGTGACCCCATGGCCAAGCTCGTGAACGAGCTCTCCTGGTCCCGAACCAGGATGTCCACGCTCAAGACCTGCCTCAGGTCCTACTACTACCAGTACTACCTCAAATGGGACGGCTGGTCCTGGGACGCCCCCGACGAGCGGAAGAAGGCCTACTTCTTCTCGAAGATGAGCAACCTGCCCATGCTCGTCGGCCA
>JBFIHP010000231.1:0-5800 GCA_041601735.1 Planctomycetota bacterium
CGCGCTCCTGTACATGGGGCCCCTGGTCGATCCGGGGAAGCCCAAACCGCGCGGCCGCGGTCGTGACAAGGAGAGCTTCGAGGACTTCGACAGCGTCTTGAGCGGCCTCGAGTTCGACTTCGAGGGCGGTCCGATCGGCTACGACATCGACCTGCCCCGGGGCTTCGACAACAAGACGCCGGTGCCGGTCCTGATCGATCCCGGGCACGGCAGCGGCGCGAAGCAGGACCAGGAGGGCAAGGCCGGCTTCCTGCCCTACTTCCGCAACATGGCCAGGCAGGCGGGCGGCGAGGACTGGCTCGTCGTCAGGACCGAGATCATCGAGCAGATCGGGGCAGGCGGACTGCGCGGGGGTCTGCCGGAGGAGCAGGTCCTGCCGGCCTTCGACGCCTTGATGCGGGACCTCAACTCGCGCTTCGCGATCGATCCCGAGCGGGTCTACGTCACGGGGCTCTCGCAGACCGGCTTCTGGGCCTGGTTCCTCGGTCGGGCCCAGCCGCAGCGCTGGGCGGCGATCGTGCCGATGGGCGCGGTCACCTGGCAGGTGAACCGCTTCCTCGACAACTTCGCCCATCTGCCGGTCTTCGTCCTGCACGGCGAGAAGGACGAGGTCTGCCCGGTGGCGCAACCGCGCGCCACGACGGCCAGTTTGAAGGAGAAGGGCCATCCGGTGGTCTACGAGGAGATCGCCGGCGCGGCGCATGACGGGCGGACCTGGGGACGGCTCGGCGGCCTGCTGAAGCAGGCGGCCGAGAAGCGGCGCGTGACCTACCCGAGGACGATTCGCCACGACTTCGGCGGGCCGCACTCGGCGCGGGCCTACTGGGTCGAGGTGAGCAAGTTCGACCGCGAGGGCGACGGCAAGGCCGGCTCGCCGGGCCTGGCTCGCCTCGAACTCGTCGTCGAGGGCCAGGAGATCCGCATCGAGAAGGCCGAGGGCATGAAGGAACTCACCCTCGGTCTCGCGCCGGAGCTCCTCGACCTCGAGCAGGAGGTGGTGGTCATGCAGGGCGAGAAGAAGCTCTTCGGCGGCAAGCCGAAGCCGGACTTCGAACGCTCGGTTGCCTACGCGATCCGTCACGCCGACTGGCGCGGCGCCCCCGCCGCCTTCGTCACCGTCAGGCCCCGCTGATCCCCCGAGACGTCACGGAGTGCCCGATCCGGAACGCCGAGCTCGCTCGGCTGTTGCGGGCAGCAGGCTCGCCGAGGTGGCCGATGGGTTGGGCAGACCCATCAGAGAGGCTCGGCGAGCGAGCTGCCCGATTCGCGAGAGGAGCGCCGGCCTGACAGGCCGGCCACGATGATCGAGGGTCCCGAGATGCCGCTCTGTCAGAGCGGCGCTCCTCGGCGCTGCGACTCGCGACAGCAGCGCAAAGATGCGGTGACCTCGGGGATGCCGCCCTAGCGGCGAAGATCGACGCCGAGGATTTCCTTGCGGCAGGTGCAGCCCGGGCCGAGGACGTAGATCCCCATGCGATCGAAGGTGACCGTCTCCGGTCCTGCGTCATCGAGCGGGCCGCCGTGGCCGAGGGTGACGTGGGGGTCGAAGTTGGCGTGGGCCGAGTTCGCGGTGAAGCTGCGGATGAACTCGAGCGTCCGCTCGGCGTCGCCGTCGTCGGGCTGGATCAGGTCGCCGCGTCCGGGATCCCGGCCGAGGAGGTCGGCGAAGGTCGCCATGATGCGCTCGTGGATCTCGCTCAGGCCCGCATCCGGCTCGAAGCCGAGCGAGGTCGTCGAGCCGCCCGCCGCGTTGCCGCGGGTCTCGATGCCCTTCGACTTCAGCCGGATCGGCTTCAGGTCGTGAGCGATCGCGGCGACCTTGTCGATCGCGGCGATGAAGTCGCTCTGCTCGAGCGTGCCCATCGACAGGCTGAGGTGCGGCAGGCCCTTGCCCGGGCCCGGAAAGAGGGCGAGTCGGATCTCGTCGTCGCCGGCCTCCAGGAGCTTGGCGTTCAGAGCCACGAGGCCCACGCAGTCCTGGGCGGAGGGCAGAATCGCAATGTTGACGGCGCGTCCCATGACCCTGTTCTACGGGATCGCGGCCGGAAAGCAAAACGGGCCCGCGGCAAGCTGCCCCGGGCCCGTCCTGAATGGCTTGGATCGCGCGATCAGCAGTGCTTGTTGAAGATCTCGACCAGCTTGTTGGCGATCTCGATCGGCATGCGGCCTTCGATGTCGTGGCGCTCCATCATGGCGACGCACTTGCCGCCCTTCAGCAGCGCGATCTGCGGCGAAGAGGGCATGTAGCCCACGAAGTACTCGCGGGCGCGGGCCGTGGCCTCGCGGTCATTGCCGGCGAAGACGGTGGCGACCTTGGCCGGCTTCTTCTCCGACTGGAGGGCCAGCTTGAGGCCCGGGCGGGCCCCACCGGCGGCGCAGCCGCAGACCGAGTTCACGAAGAGCAGGATGGGCTCGTCGTTGTTCTTCAGCAGGGCGTCGACCTCCGCCGCGGTCCGCAGCTCGACTCCGCCCATGTCGACCACTTCCTTGCGCATCGGCGCGACCATCATCTCGTCGTACATGCTCTGTGTCCTCTTGTTCGGTTGGGTAGGAGAAAAGTAACCGAGGGCTGAGTCAAAGCCAAAGCCCTGTTCCCGGCTTGTCGCAAGTCCATGGCCGGCAAGCCCTTTGAGTGGCCCGTCCCGGCCGGCCGTTGGGAAGGGGAGGGCCGCCGCCATAGAATGCGGGCTCGCGGCCGCAGGATCGGCCGCCCCGGGGAGACCATGACGAAGACCATCGCCGTCACCATCCTGACCGGCTTCCTCGGAAGCGGGAAGACGAGCCTGGTGAACCGCATCCTGCGCGGCGACCACGGCCGGAAGATCGCCGTCCTGGTGAACGAGCTGGGCGAGATCGGCCTCGACGCCGCGCTCCTCGAGACCGAGGAGAGCTTCGTCGAGCTCGACAACGGCTGCATCTGCTGTGCCCTGAACGAGGATCTCCCCATCACCCTCGACGAGATGGCGAAGGTCGAGGGCCTTGACCAGGTCGTGATCGAGACCACCGGCATCGCCGATCCGGCGCCGGTGGCCCTCGCGCTCGGTCGCCCCGAGGTCGCGGGCCGCTTCGAACTCGACGCCGTGGTCGCCCTGGCCGACGTCCTCCACCTGGAAACGGCCCTCGCCGAGCACGAGGAGGCCCGCGCCCAGATCCTGCGCGCCGACCTCGTCGTGCTCTCGAAGTGCGACCTCGCCGACGCCGTCGCCATCGAGGCGGCCCGCGCGCGCATCGCCGCGATCAACCCCCGCGCCCGCATCCTGCGCGGTGACGAGGAGGGCCTCGAGGAGGTGGTCCTCGCGCCCGGCCTCGAGCGCCTCGAGCAGCCCCTCTTCTTCCCCGCCCTGCGCAAGGGCCACGACTTCAAGAGCCTGGCCGTGGCCGTGGGCGCGCGCGCCACGATCCGCCTCGCCTTCGAGGACTTCCTCGCCGAGCTGCCGCGCGGGATCTGGCGCGCCAAGGGTATCGTGCCGATCGAAGGCGAACGCGGCCGCCTGGTCTTTCACGTGGTCGGCGGCCGCCGCGAGCTGCAGCACGATCAGGAGCGCCGCGACGAGGGCGTGCTCGTCTTCATCGGCAAGGACTTCGACGAGGAGATGCTGCGAGAGGAGGTCGACTGCCTCTTCGCGGCCCTGTGATCATGACCGGAAAGAGCGCCGCCAACCCGAGCCTCCTCGACTTCCGCAAGCTGGTCGACGACCTCTTCGCCCACAAGCCCGCGCTCTACTGGGCCGACATGGGGCTCTCGGCCGCCGTCGGCTGGGCAGCCATCGTCTTCGCCATCCATCGCGGCGGCTTCGATGCCGTCACCGTGGTCTTGATGCTCACGAGCTCCTTCGCCTTCCTGCGCGCGGTGCTCTTCATCCATGAGCTCTCGCACTTTCGCCGCGGCGTCATGCCCGGCTTCAGTCTGGCCTGGAACCTGCTCGTCGGCGTGCCGCTGCTGGTGCCCTCGTTCATGTACGTCGGCACCCACACCGATCACCACAAGCGCACCCTTTACGGCACCATCCGCGACCCGGAGTACCTGCCGCTCGCCCACCTCGGCCGCGGGCGGATGATCCGCTTCGTGCTCGAGATGTTTCTGGTGCCGGTGCTGCTGGTCCTGCGCTACGGCGTCCTGACCCCGCTCTCCTGGCTCGTCCCGCCATTGCGCAAACCGGTGGTCGAGCGCATGAGCGCGCTGGTCATCAACCCCGACTACGTCCGCAAGATGCCGCAGGGCGACGACGCGCGGCGCTTCGTGGCGCTCGAGGCCATGATCCTCGTCTGGATCGCGACCGCCCTCACCCTCGTCGCGACCGGCGTCTGGCCGCTGCGTACGCTCTTTATCTGGTACGGTGTCGCCGCCGGCATCGCCGTCGTGAACCAGATCCGCACCCTCGCCGCCCACCTCTACAGCAACGACGGCGGCGAGATCTCGACCATCGACCAGCTCCTCGACAGCTGCAACGTCCGCGGCATCCCGATCGTCACCGAGCTCGTCTTCCCCGTCGGCCTGCGCTACCACGCGCTGCATCACCTGCTCGCCGACATGCCCTATCACAACCTGGCCGAGGCCCATCGCCGGCTCGTGAAGGAGCTACCCGAGGATTCGCCATACCGGAAAGTCAACTACGCCGGGCTGACCGCCGTCGCCCGCGAACTCTGGCGCCGGGCCCGCGGCCACCACGGCCTCCCCGCCGCCTGGAAGAGGAAAGAAGCATGACCACGCCCAAGACCAAGAAGAGCATGGACCCCTCGGCGCCGGCGAAGCCGGGTTCCGGCATCTACGGCCTCGACGCCGATCGCAAGACGAGCCGCGTGCATCTCATCCCCGTGCCCTGGGAGGCCACCACTTCCTACGGCGGCGGCACCTCGCGGGGCCCGAAGGCCATCGTCGCGGCGAGCCACCAGGTCGATCTCTACGACCTCGACGCCGGTCGCCCCTTTGATGCGGGCATCTGCATGCTGCCGGAATCCGCGGCCATCAAGCGCCTGAACGCGCCGGCCCGCAAGGCGGTCGAGACCGTGGTCGCCGCGGGCTCCGAGGGCCGCGAGCGCAAGGCGGTGCAGAACGCTCTGAAGCGGGTGAATGACGCCAGCGCGAAGGTCAACGACCTCGTCGGTCGCGCCGCCAAGAAGGCTCTCGACGCCGGTAAGCTCGTGGGGCTCGTCGGCGGCGATCACTCCTCGCCCTACGGCCTCATCAAGGAGCTGTCCGAACGCCATCCGGGCCTGGGCATCCTCCACTTCGACGCCCACCACGACCTGCGCGTCGCCTACGAGGGTTTTGCGCATTCGCACGCCTCGATCATGGACAACGTGATGCGGGACTGCCCGAACGTCACCCGGCTCGTGCAGGTCGGCATCCGCGACTTCTGCGAGGAGGAGAGGGACGCGGTTGAGAAGAGCGCCCGCCGGATCGTCGCCCACTACGACGTCGAGCTGGCGCGCGCCCGCTTCGAGGGCGTCCGCTTCGAGGACATCGCCGCCACCATCGTCGGCCAGCTGCCGGAGACCGTCTACGTCTCCTTCGACATCGACGGCCTCGATCCGCGCTACTGCCCGAACACCGGTACGCCGGTCCCGGGCGGCCTCGACTTCAACGAGGCCATGCACATCCTGCGCGTGCTGGCCGAGAGCGGCCGCACCATCGTCGGCTTCGATCTCTGCGAGGTGTCACCGGGCCAGAAGGACGAGTGGGATGCCAACGTCGGCGCCCGCGTCCTCTACAAGCTGATCGGCTTCATGCTCCTCTCGAACGAGATCGCCGCCGAGGACTAGGAGCGCCGCTCCGACAGAGCGGCGAATCGAAGCTCGA
>JBFIHP010000232.1:0-5776 GCA_041601735.1 Planctomycetota bacterium
GTGCCTGGCACTTTCCGCCGGAAATTTCCGCATTTCGGTGCCACCCTCATCGCGTCGCCCGACGGATGCCAGGAGCGGCAAATCCGGGTAGGATCGGCGGACCAACCGGATCGAGACGAGGAGACGCGATGTCGCGACCCGTGACCCTGTTCACCGGCCAGTGGGCCGATCTGCCGCTCGACGTCCTGGCCGAGAAGGCGAGGAGCTTCGGCTACGACGGCCTCGAGCTGGCGAGCTGGGGCGATCACTTCGACGTCCGCCGGGCGCTCGACGAGGACGACTACTGCGAGCGGAAGTGGGCCCAGCTCCGCGCCCACGGCCTGGTCTGCTTCGCGATCAGCAACCACCTGGTCGGGCAGGCCGTCTGTGATCGCATCGACGAGCGGCACAAGTCGCTCCTGCCCGAACGCATCTGGGGCGAGGGCAATCCGGTCGAGGTCAATCGCCGCGCCGCCGAGGACATGAAGGACGCGGCGCGGGCCGCGCGTCGCTTCTTCGACGCCGCCCCGGATGCGGTCCGCGCCGAACTCGACGCCGCGGGCCGCGCGGTCGTCACCGGCTTCACGGGCTCTTCGATCTGGCCCTACCTCTACGCCTTTCCGCCGCTCCGCCCGGGACAGATCGAGGCCGGCTTCGCCGACTTCGCCCGGCGCTGGCGGCCGATCCTCGACGTCTTCGCGGAGGAGGACATCGACTTCGCGCTCGAGGTGCACCCGACCGAAATCGCCTTCGACATCGTGACCGCCGAGCGCGCTCTCGAGGCCGTCGAGCACCACGAACGCTTCGGCTTCAACTTCGACCCCTCGCACTTCGGCTACCAGAACGTCGACTACCTCCGCTTCCTCGAGCGCTTCGCCGACCGCATCTTCCACGTCCACGTGAAGGACGTCTGGTGGTCGGATCGTCCCGCAGCCGCCGGCACCTTCGGCGGCCACCTCGACTTCGGCGACGGTCGCCGGAGCTGGGACTTCCGCTCGCCGGGCCGCGGCCGCATCGACTTCGAGGGCATTCACCGGCGGCTCCTGCTCGCCGATTACCGCGGCCCGCTCTCGGTGGAATGGGAGGACGCGCTCATGGATCGCGAGCACGGCGCGACCGAGGCCTGCGCCTTCGTGCGCCGCCTCGTGCATCCGCCCTCCGCGCAGGCCTTCGACGCCGCTTTCGAGGAGCGTGAACGCCGATGACGACGACCTCCGAACGGGCCTCCACCGGACTCCTGGGCGGCCTCTCGCTCATGATGTTCCTCCAGTACGCGATCTGGGGCGCCTGGCTGCCGCTCTTCTTCGTCTGGTTGACCGATCACCGCGGCTTCTCGCCGGAGGACGCCGGCAACCTCTTCGCCATCGGCGCGATCGGCGCGCTGATCGCGCCCTTCCTGGCCGGGCAGATCGCCGACCGCTGGTTCGACTCCGAGAAGTTCCTGGGGCTCAGCCACATCGTCGGCGCGGCGCTCATCTGGAAGCTGCCCGATCTCGAGACCTACCGCGAGGTCCTGATCTTCAGCCTGCTCTACTCGCTCATCTACGCCCCGACCCTCTCGCTCACCAACTCGGTGGCCTTCCATCACCTGCCCGATCGCGACCGCGACTTCGGCAAGGTCCGGGTCTGGGGCACGGTGGGCTGGATCGCGGTCGGCATCGGCATGGGCCAGTGGCTGCTGCACCGACACACGCCGACCGACCCCGATGCCGCCACCGAGGTCGTGAAGGCCATGCAGGTCGCCGGCATGTCCGACGCCTTCCGGCTGAGCGCCATCATCGGCGCGGTCCTCGGCCTCTACTGCTTCTTCCTGCCGAAGACGCCGCCCCAGAAGGGCAAGGAGAGCTTCGCCGCGGGCGAGGTGATCAAGGAGGTCCTGCGCTCGCGCCACCTGCGCGTGCTCTTCCTCGTGGCCTTCCCGGTGAGCTGCGTGCACCAGTTCTACTTCGTGCGCACCGCGGGCTTCCTGAAGGACCTGGACCTCGACTCCGACTTCATCGGTCGGATCTTCGGCGTCGGCGGCGGCGGTCTGATGACGATCGGCCAGATCTCCGAGATCGCGGTCCTCGCGCTCATGCCGGTGATCGCCGTGAAGCTCTCGCGCAAGAGCCTGCTCTCCATCGGTCTGGCCGCTTACGTGCTGCGCTTCTTCGTCTTCGCGATGATGCCGACGCCCGCCGCCGTGATCCCGGCTCTCGCCCTGCACGGGCTCTGCTTCGGCTGCTTCTTCTTCATCGCCTTCATGATCGTGGATGAGGAGACCACCAGCGACGTTCGCGCCTCGGCGCAGAGCCTGTTCAGCCTGGTGATCTTCGGCTTCGGCGTGATCGTCGGCAATCTCGCCGCCGGCTGGGTCGGCAAGATCGCAGCCACCTCGAGCGGCGGGGTCGATTACCACGCGCTCTTCCGCATTCCGATGTTCGTCTCCGTCGCCTGCCTGGCGCTGCTCGTCCTCTTCTACCCCCGTCGCCGAACCGTCAGCTCATGACCCTCACGATGCCGAAGACCCTCCTCCTCCTCCTTCTCCTCGCGTTCTGCGCCGCGCCCCTGGCCGCGCAGGAGGCGCCCGAGAAGATCCGCGTGCTCTACGTCACCGGCCAGAACAACCACGACTGGCCCTTCACCTCGAAGCACTGGATCTCCGTGCTCGAGCTGACCGAACGGTTCGCGGTGACCCGCACCGAGGACCCGGCGAAGGACCTCGCCGAGCTCGACCTCGCTGCCTTCGACCTGATCTTCCTCGACTACAACGGCGCCCGCTGGGGCGAGAAGGCGGAGGAGCGCTTCCGCAAGGCGGTCGAGGGCGGCGTCGGCGTCTTCGTGCTGCACGCCGCGAACAACGCCTTCCCCGGCTGGAAGGACTACGAGCAGATGGTCTGCCTCTGCTTCCGCGAGCGCGCGGGCCACGGCGACTTCCACGCCTTCGACGTCGACGTGGTCGATCGCAATCACCCCGTCACCCGCGACCTGCCGCCGATGCGGGCCCACGTGGACGAGCTCTACCATCGCCTCGACCGCATATCCGGCGCGAAGTTCCGCGTCCTCATGACCGCCCAGTCCGACCCCGCCACCGGCGGCACCGGCGACGAGGAGCCGATGGTGCTGGTGGGGCAGTACGGCAAGGGCCGCGTCTTCCACACCACGCTCGGCCACGTCTGGCCCGGTCGCGAGTCCGATCGCGTCTCGGTCATGGACCCGCAGCTGCAACTCCTGGTCTGCCGCGGCTCCGAGTGGGCGGCGACCGGCGACTGCAGGATCGCCTGCGAGCGCTTCGGTCTTGCGGCCTTCGAGACCGAGGCCCAGAGACCGCGTTCGCCCTGGGTGCTGCGCTGCGTGCTCGACGGCCGGGCGCGGATGATCGTCATCGGCCTCGACGCCATGATAAACGTCGCCTGGGACGCGACCCACTGCGAACCCTACCTCGTCTGGGCCGGCGGCCTGAAGCTCCAGGGCGCGGTCTTCGACGCCGTGCACGGTCCCCAGCCGATGAACCAGGGCCTGCCCTTCTGGCGGAACGAGGACATCGCGAAGAGCCCCGTCGTCGTCGGCGTCGAGGGCCGGCGCTTCCGCTTCCTCGGCTATCGCTTCGACGACGAGGGGAGCATCGTGCTCCGCTACCGTCCGGCCGACCTCGAAGACGCTCTCGTCGAGGAGACCCTCGAACACCTCGGCCGGGGCTCGCCGAGCCTGATCCGCACCGTGACGATCAGCGGTCTGCCCGAGGGCCGGACCCTCCGGATCAAGTCGCTGGTGGGCAACCACCACTACGAGCTGGGCAACGAGACCCGGACGATGATCTCGAACTTCAGGATCACGAAGGAGGTCGAATGATGACCCGCACCTCCCTCGTCGTCGTCGTGCTCTTCCTCGCATCCGTGGCGCAGCTCGTCCAGGCCCAGGGCGAGGAGAAGGTCGTCTACGAGCCCGGCGTCGACATGCGCTTCTACTGGGTCGGCGAGTCGATGAGCCGCGTCCCGCGTCTCGTCCCCGGCCAGACGCCCAACGTGAACTGGCTCGTGCCGAAGATCGACATCTCGGGCCCGAACGACGAGTTCGAGGCCATCGCCCACAAGTTCGTCACGATCTGCACGGCGCGGCTCGAGATCCCCGTGACCGGGCTCTACGAGTTCCGTCTGGTGAGCGACGACGGCTCCTATCTCATGATCGACGGTCTCAAGGTCATCGACCACGACGGCCTCCACGGCGCCACCGCGCTCGAGACCGCCATCGAACTCGAGGCCGGCTACCATCCGCTCGAGGTCCATCACTTCGAGAACGAGGGCGACTGGAAGCTCTCGCTCGAGTGGCGCCCACCGGGCGAGGAGAACTGGCGTCTCATCGACGACCGCAACCTCTCGACGCCGAAGGGCCTCGTCCGCGTCGTCGCCCCGGGCAAGAAGAAGGTGATGCGGGAGTTCTTCGAGACCATCCAGGGCGACCGCCGGCCGCTCGTCGATACCCATCCGAGCTACGACCTGGTCACGCTGCGCCCCGAGGGCTTCTACCCGAAGGTCGGCGGCATGGACTTCCTGCCCGACGGGCGTCTCGTCATCTGCTGCTGGGAGCCGGAAGGCCGGGTCTTCATCATCGACGGCGTCGATGAGGGCAACGCGAAGAATGTGAGCGTCAAGCAGATCGCCGAGGGTCTCGCCGAGCCTCTCGGATTGAAGGTGGTCGATGGCCGCATCTTCGTCCTGCAGAAGCAGGAACTCACCGAGCTGATCGATCACGACGGTGACGAGGTCATCGACGAGTACCGCTGCCTCTGCGATTCCTGGCACGTCTCCGCGAACTTCCACGAGTTCGCCTTCGGCCTGGTCGAGAAGGAGGGCTGGCTGCACTTCAACCTCGCGATCGCCATCGACCCCGGCGGTCGTTCGACCAACCCGCAGGTCCCCGACCGCGGTCGCAGTGCGCGCGTGAACATCGAGACCGGCGAGATCGAGTTCCTCTGCCGGGGACTCCGGACGCCGAACGGCATCGGCCTCGGCCCCGACGGCGAGATCTTCATCACCGACAACCAGGGCGACTGGCTGCCGTCGAGCAAGCTCCTGCACCTCGTCCCCGGCGCCTTCTTCGAACAGCGTGCGGCGCTGCCCGCCGACTGGCAGGAGACTCCGGCCAAGCCGCCGGTGGTCTGGATGCCGCAGAACGAGATCGGCAACTCGCCCGGCTCGCCGGCCTTCTTCACGAGCGGTCCCTACGCCGGTCAGATGGCGGTCTGTGAGGTGACCCACGGCGGCATCAACCGTGTCTTCGTCGAGAAGGTGAAGGGCCAGTGGCAAGGCGCGATCTTCCGCTTCTGCCAGGGTTTCGAAGGCGGGCTCAACCGCATCCTGATCCGCGAAGGCGGCGACATCATCGCCGGCGGCATCGGCTCGGCCGGCAACTGGGGGCAGGACGGCAAGAAGCGCTACGGCCTCCAGCGCCTGCGCCCGAACGGCCGCAGGACCTTCGAGATGCTGAAGATCGAGGCCAAGGCGAAGGGCTTCCTCGTCACCTTCAGCGAGCCGCTCGCGCCGGGCCTCGGGGCGAGTCCCGAGGACTGGACGATCCAGTCCTTCACCTACGAGCCCACCGCCGACTACGGCGGTCCGAAGCGCGACCTGCGCATCGAGAGGCCGCGCCGCCTCCATCTCGCGGCCGACCGCCGCAGCCTCTTCATCGCCTGCGCGCCGGTCCCGGGCCGCATCTACTACTTCCGTGCATCACCCGAGCTGCGCTCGATCGGTCACCGCGCCCTCTGGGGCACCGAGGCCTGGTACACCCTGAACGCCCTGCCCGACGACGACTTCGA
>JBFIHP010000233.1:0-5766 GCA_041601735.1 Planctomycetota bacterium
GCAGACCGGCTCAACGACCTGCAGGGTCGCGTTCGACATCTCTTGTCGCAGCGCGTTCGGCTTCGTCACACGCCCAAGCTCTCCTTTCTCCCGGACGAAACGGCCGCGCATGCGGATCAGATCGACCTCGTCGAGTCGCTCGCCCACCTGAAGGGCCGGACTCGCGGCATCTTCCTCATCCACGGCGAGCGCCTGCAGTCGGAGGCCTTGAAGACGAGGCTCGAGTCCGAGGGCCATGCCGGAGTCCGGATCGCGGAGCTCTTCGGCAGCGTCACCCTCGAGGCCTGAGCCTCGTCTCGCCGGGGGGGCGTCTCAGCCGCGAATCAGGCGCCGGCCTCGTTCGCGCGCGTGCCGGTCGCACGACGACGCGGGCTCTTCTTGGCGGTCGTCCGCTTCGCGGAGCCGGTCTTCTTCTTGGCGATCTTCTTCTTGGCGGTCTTCTTCCGCGCGGCGGCCTTCTTCGCCGCCTTGGCGGGCGCCTTCTTCGCGGTCTTCTTGCGCGGGGCTGCCTTCTTCTTCGCGGTCTTCTTCGCCTTCTTCCCGGCGGCCTTCTTGCCGGGCCCGCCGGTCAGACCGCCGGTCGCATCGAGGGGCACGAGGGCCTTGGTGGACGAGCTCGTCGCAACGAGTGCCGAGGAGCAGGGGTCGGGCAGCTGCACCTTGCCGCGAGCCGCGGTCTCGAGTGCCAGCGCGACCATCGCCTCCACCACCCGATCGAAGTAGTGCGGCGTGATCGACCAGACCTCCATGTCGGGCGCGAAGTTGGTGAAATCGATGGCGTAGCAGAGGTCGCCCTTGATGGCGAACTCGACCGTGTTGACGTCGTAGCCGAGTCCCTGGTTGATCTTCCGGCAGTCCGCCGTGATCTTCTCGAGCAGCTCGGGGCTGAGGTAGTCGTCCAGCGGGAGGTAGCAGCGATTCTCGACGTCGTAGCGGGTGACGATGACGTCCTTCTTGCCGAAGCAGAAGCAGCGGATGTACTGATCGAACTCGATGGTCTCCTGGAGAACCATCGTCTTCTCGCCCGACTGGTCGTAGCGGTAGATCAACTCCTCGAGGCTGTGGACCTGATTGACGTCGCGCCAGCCGCCGCCCGTGGCGGGCTTCAGGAAGGCCGGCAGGCCGACCCAGTCGATGATCCACTGCCAGTCGATCGGATAGCGGAGGTTGCGGAGGCTCTCCTGGCTGACGTCCGGACCGTAGTCCTTGTTCGGCAGCAACATCGTCTTCGGGACCGTCAGGCCCAGGCGCTCGGCCAGGGCGTAGCCGAAGAACTTGTCGTCGGCGGTCGTCCAGAAGGGATTGTTGATCACCCGCGTGCCGGCGAGCGCCGCCTGCTTCAGGGCGATCCGGTAGTAGGGAACGTCGTGCGAGATGCGGTCGATGATGACGTCATAGTGGGCCAGTTCGTCATGACGCGTCCCGCCCATCTCGATCAGTTCGACCTGGACGTCGGCGAGACCGAGAGCTTCGATACGATCCATGAAGGCGCGGGGGAAGGACTCCTCCCGGCCGACGAGCAATCCGATTCTCATGGCAAGACCTCGATGATCACAGGGGTCCGACGCGAGCTTGGGCGTCCGGAGCGCGATTCTAGCCGATCGTCCGGTCGTCAAAAGGCCAGGCACGCGATTTCGGCGCCGCTTCAGCGCTTTTCCCCGACCCTTCGCCCGAGTAACCTACGCCACCGACATGGAAGAGAACGAAAGACCACGCCGAGTCCTGTTCGTGACCGCCGAGCTCGCCCCCTGGTCGAAGGTCGGCGGGTTGGGGGAAGTCGCGGCCGGACTCAGCCGCGCCCTGGTCGAGCTCGACGTCGATGTCCGGCTCCTCACCCCCTGCTATCGGGGCATGCGGGACGAGGTCGGCGCCCGCGTCAAGATCGCCGAGCACATCCCCCTCCGATTCGGCGGCGCCAACCGGCCCTTCGCCCTCTCCCAGACGACCCTGCCGGAGAGCGACGTTCCGGTCATGCTCCTCGAGGCCCCGGACTTCTTCGAACTCGAGGCCGACATCTACGGCAAGGCCCGAGGCGAGACCGGGTTGGGCGACCTCCGCTGGCTCTACTTCGCCGCCGCCCTGCGCGCGGCGGTGAAGGAGTCCGGTTTCGCTCCCGACGTCATCCACGTCAACGACTGGCACACGGCGCTGGCGCCCGCCCTCTGGCGATCGGAGCACTACTTCGACCCGGAGGCCGCCAGGACCGCCTTCGTCCTGACCATCCACAACGCGGCCTTCCAGGGTCGGATGAACACCGCCGATTACCACCGCTCGGGTCTCCGTCAGGATCTCCTGAACGACTGGCACCTGCTCCAGGACGGCGAGCTGAACCTCCTGAAGGGCGGCGCCGTCTTCTCGGAGCGCGTCACGACCGTCTCCCGGCGTTACGCCGAGGAGATCCGGGAGTCGGACCTGGGATCGGGCCTCGAGCACGTCTTCGAGGCCAGAGCGGAGGAGCTGAGCGGCATCCCGAACGGCCTCGACGGCGCGGAGTGGAACCCGCAGACCGACCCGCACATCCCCGCCCACTTCAGCCGCGACGACCTCGCCGGCAAGTGGGTCTGCCGCAAGGCCCTGCTCGAGGAGTTCGGCCTCGACGATTCGCGCAAGCCGGTCCTGGGCATGGTCGCTCGCCTGTCCTGGCAGAAGGGCATCGATCTCGTCGTCGATGCTCTTCCGAGACTCCTCGATCGCCGGCGCGATCTTGCCGTGGTCGTCCTCGGCAAGGGCGACGCCGACCTCGAGGAGACGCTGCGCGAGGTCGCGCAGAAGTACCCCGACCAGATCGGACTGCGGATCGACTTCGACCCGCGCCTGGCCCACCTCGTGGAGGCCGGCAGCGACATCTTCCTGATGCCCTCGCGCTACGAGCCCTGCGGCCTCAACCAGATGATCAGCCAGCGCTACGGGACCGTCCCGATCGTGCGGAAGACCGGCGGCCTCGCCGACACGGTGGTCGCCTACGACGGCAAGAACCTCGACGAGGCCACCGGTCTCGCCTTCGATGAACCGACCAGCGAGGCCTTCCACGACGTCGCGCGCCAGGCCCTCGTGCTCTTCCGTCGCGGCAAGAGCTGGCGGCGGTTGATCCGCAACGCGATGGCGCTCGACTGGGGCTGGCAACCGAGCGCTCACGAGTACCTGAAGGTCTACGAGGAGGCCTTCGCGATGCGCAGCCGCCGCGATCGCGAGGACGAGCTCCTCCGGCACATCCGGCTCGAACCGGACGGCGTCGCGCTGTCGCCGCACCGCCCCATCCCCGTCTACTACGAGAAGGACGTCCTCCGGCTCCTGGTGAAGGACCCGCGGACGATCTGGACCTACTGGGAGGTCCAGGGCGAGCACGGCCGACGCGTCCTCGACACCCTGAGCTCCGAACAGAAGCATGAGTCGCGCTGGGAGATCCGGCTCGAGGACGCCGAGAGCGGAGCGCTCCGCAAGATCGCGGTCGAGGGCATGGCCAAGAACTGGTTCATCGAGGTCGAGCCCCGGCGGCGCTACCGGGTCGAGCTCTGGATGAGCGCCCCTGGGGTCGCGCCGATCCTCATGGGACGATCGGGCGAGGTCGAGACCCCGCCCGAGATCGGAGTCACCTCGTGAGCACTCCGATGGGTCAGGTCCTGCTCATCCTGCACACGCACCTGCCCTACGTGCATCACCCCCACTACGACGACTTCCTCGAGGAGGACTGGCTCTTCGAGGCGATGACGGAGACCTACCTCCCGCTGCTCTTCGTCCTCCGCGACCTCGAGCGCGACGGTGTGCCCTTCAAGCTCTCGTTCTCGCTGACTCCCCCGCTCCTGCACATGCTGCGGACGCCGCAGCTCATGCTGAAGTTCCGCCGCTTCATCGAACGCCGCCTGGAACTGGCCGAGAGCGAGCTGAAGCGTCAGACGGCCGACCCCCTGCGGCAGGCGGCGGCCCGTCACTATCGCGACCGCTTCAACCAGATGCTGGAGTTCTTCGAGGAACGGCACGGCGACGTGGTCTCGGGCTTCGTCGATCTGCACGCGAGCGGCCAGGTCGAGATCCTGGCCTCGGCGGCGACGCACGGCTTCCTCCCGCTCCTCCTCACCGAGGAGGCGATCCGCGCCCAGATCGGCCTCGGACTCCGACTGCACGAGGAGACCTTCGGCAAGCCCGCTCGCGGCTTCTGGCTGCCCGAGTGCGCCTATCGCCCGGGTCTCGACCGCATCCTGAAGAGCATGGGCATCGAGTGGATCGTCCTCGACGGTCCCGGGATCGAGACCGCGACGCCGACGCCGCCCGACGGGACCTTCTCACCCATCACCCTCCCCTCCGGTGTCGTCGCCTTCGGCCGCGATCCGGAGTGTTCCCAGCAGATCTGGTCTTCGATCGTGGGCTACCCCGGCGACCCGGCCTACCGCGAGCTCTACCGCGACATCGGTTACGACGCCGACTACCGCTACATCCGTCCCTGGCTGAAGTCCGATGGCGTGCGCCGCAACATCGGCATGAAGTACCACCGCATCACCGGCGACGTGCCGCTCCACGAGAAGGAGCTCTGGGACGTCACCGAGGCGCGAGCCCGCGCCACGACGCACGCCGGCAACTTCCTCTTCAATCGCTCCGAGCAGATCAAGTTCCAGGGCGCAAGGCAGGACGGCCGCGTGATCGTCACGGCTCCCTTCGACACCGAACTCTTCGGTCACTGGTGGTACGAGGGCCCCTGGTTCCTCGAGGAGGTCTTCCGTCAGGCGGCCGGCGTCGGCGCCGACCTCCCCTTCACCTTCGCGCTGCCCCGCGAGATGCTCGACGAAGGAATCCGCGGGCCCCGCGGATTCGCCACCGCCTGCTCCTGGGGTCAGGACGGTTTCTTCCACGTCTGGCTCAACGATCGCAATCAGTGGGTCTGGCCGCATCTGCACGAGATGGAGGAGCGGTTGATCCGGAGGCTCCGCGGCGAGAAGGCCGGGAATCCGCTCGGTCGCCGGATCCTCGGCCAGATGGCCCGGGAACTCCTGCTCGCCCAGTCTTCGGATTGGCCCTTCATCATCTCGATGGACACGGCCACCTACTACGCCGAACAGCGGCTCCGCGACCACATCCACCGCTTCTTCCTGCTCGAGGAGGCCCTCGACGGCGGTCCGCTGGACGTCGAGGAGCTGGACCGCATCGAGGAGCAGGACGCGATCTTCCCGCGGATCGATCTCGACCTGTTCACGCGACCGGCGCGACGCTGACGGCAGAAAAGGCCCTTGAAGGCCGCGGCGGGCGGCTGGTATATTCCGCCGCTCACAATGGGGGATTAGCTCAGCTGGGAGAGCGCGACAATGGCATTGTCGAGGTCAGGGGTTCGAGCCCCCTATCCTCCACTGAAGCCCTCGGGACCCGTCCCGAGGGCTTTCTTCTTGCCGCTTCGGCACGAACCGAGGTCCTGCCCATGCACTCGAGCCATCTCGTGCTTTCAGCGGCCTCGGGACAAGGGCTTCAGCTGCCGTCGAGAAAGTGGGATGCGGTCGCGCCGACATACGGTGCCAGGCACTTTCCGCCGGGGCGCGGGGCGAGACTGCCGAGATCCATGGCATCAGGATGCTCTCATGGAAGCCGAGATCGCGGTGTTTTCGAAGGTCCGAGTTGGCGGCGCTCTCGGCTGGTCAGACGGCGGAATTCAGAGGCGAGAGGCAGAGAAGGCAGCCGCTGCCGCGCTCTCCAAGGCACCCCAGGTCGGCTCGACTCGGGTCGTTGGCTGTGCTCCGACAGCAGCTGAGGCCGGCGGTCCACGCGCTCCAAGGTATCTCATGA